>JAFGBE010000195.1 GCA_016933315.1 Candidatus Auribacterota bacterium | reverse complement strand
CGCAGGCTGTAGTCGTCGCCTGCATTTCAATATTGATTTCGGATTTCTTTTTATCGATTATTCTGTTTTGACGGTGAAAGAGGAGACCGCGCGTGATAAAGATAGATGACGTCCATAAGAATTTTGCCGGGCAGGAAGTCCTGAAAGGGGTAAGCCTGGAAGTTAAAAAAGGCGAAACCATCGTAATCATAGGGCGCAGCGGATGCGGCAAAAGCGTTTTGCTTAAACACCTCATCGGTATTTTAAAACCTGACAAAGGGGACCTTTTTTTTAATGAGGTAAACATATCGCGGCTGGGAGAATCGGATCTTGTCGAGCACAGGAAAAGATTCGGTATGTTGTTCCAGGCGGCGGCACTTTTTGATTCGATGACCGTTAAGGAGAATGTCGCTTTCGGGTTGAGGGAACACATGGAAATGTCCGAAGAGCAGATCAGCAGGCTTGTTAAGGAGAAATTAGCGCTGGTGGGGCTTTACGGTATAGAAGACAAAAAGCCGGCTGAGCTCAGCGGCGGCATGAGGAAAAGAGTGGGCCTTGCCCGTGCTTTTGCGATGGATCCGGAAATTATCTTATATGACGAGCCCACCACCGGCCTTGACCCCATAACTTCGGATGTTATCAATGATCTGATAGTGAAGTTGAAGCATGAATTTAATGTTACATCATTTGCTGTGACCCATGATATGAAGAGCGCCTATAAGATAGCCGACAGGATTGCCATGCTTTATGACGGCCACATCATAGAAAGCGGAACACCCGAGGAGATACAGAACACTTCGAATCCTGTTGTCAGGCAGTTTATATCCGGGAGTTCCCGGGGACCTATCACCGAAAAGGATTTATAATAAACAGGCAATAAATTATTAATAAACGGAGATGAACTAATGCAAAATAACAAGTTAGAATTCAAAGTGGGCTTATTTGTTGTTATTGGCTTATTGGTTTTGGCTTTTATGATATTGAAACTGGGCAATAAAGAGTTCAAGGAGACTTATGAGGTTATAGGTGTTTTTGATTTTACCGGAGGTGTCATTAAGGGGGCTCCGGTGAGATGCGCCGGTGTTGAGGTGGGAAAAGTTGTAGACCTGGTTTTAAAGACCGAGAACCTGACTGAGGGGGAAGCTTCCCATGTTGAAGTAGTGATGGAAGTCGCGCAGGGCGTCATCCTGAGGGAGGATGCCAAAGTGTCCATACAGTCCTACGGAATACTCGGCGAGAAACATATTGAATTTACTCCTGTAAGCCAAACAGCGAGAATATTAAAACCCAATGATAAAATCATAGGCACAAACCCGGTTATGTTTGACGACCTTGCCAAGGAGGGCCAACAGATATTCAAGTCGATCAACAAGGCCGCGAACGGGATAGAGAAACTTCTTACCGACCAGAATGTCGAAAACCTTTCGGATACGTTCTCAAATACAAAGAATCTTACCGCGGAAATGAGACAGTTTGTCTGTAAATTGGATTCTCTTTTGGAAAAGAACGAAGAAAATATCACAAAAATGATAGCCGGATTAAAATCAGATGCCGAAAAACTGGAAAGCACCATTGATAACCTGAATGATATCCTTGTTTCTATAAAAGAAGGAAACGGCACGGCGGGCAAACTTGTGGTGGATTCTGAATTATATAATGAGCTTACGGGTTTGATAAAAGATCTGAGGGAACACGGTTTGTTCTATAAGGCAGGGAAATCTGATAAATCGAGGAGGGCGAAATCCTCTTCCAGAGATGATTCTTCTGACGAAAACGAACTTACCGAAAATATAAATAGGGGATTTATCAGATAATGGTGAAAAACGCTTCCGGATACATATGCCAACTTTGCGGTTTTTCTAGTTTTAACTGGTTTGGAAGGTGTCCTCAATGCCAGGAGTGGGGTACTTTTGTAGAAGAAGAAATCTCGCCGGCTGAAGCCGGACTGGAAAAGGCAAGGGATGTTGTCCCTCAAAGCCTTAAAGGCGGCGAGGCGGAAGAGTATAAGCGTATTACCACGGGAATCCGCGAGTTCGACAGGACGCTGGGAGGCGGAGCCGTGAAAGGGTCGGTTATACTTCTGGGAGGGGATCCCGGCATAGGAAAATCCACACTGCTTCTGCAGGCAGCCGGACTGGCCTCGCAGAGAAATGTGAAATGTCTTTATATCTGCGGGGAAGAATCCATCGAGCAGACGCGTTTAAGGGCGGAAAGAATTAATGCTTTGTCTGAAGGGGTAGAACTTATTTCCGAGACCGCGCTTGAGCCTATTATCAAATGCATAGCGAAGCATAAGCCTCAATTGGTTGTCGTGGATTCCATACAGGTTCTTTACAGCAACGCATTGACCTCCGCGCCCGGTACCGTAGGGCAGGTAAGATACTGCTCCAGCCAGCTGGTAAGGCTCGCAAAAGTGAACAATATAGTGTTCTTTATTGTCGGACATATAACAAAAAGCGGTATGATAGCGGGCCCTAAAGTGGTGGAACATCTGGTTGACACGGTACTGTATTTTGAGGGCGGCCGGCAGCACGCCTACAGAATTGTAAGAGCAGTTAAGAACAGGTTTGGCTCCACGGATGAAATCGCGATTTTTAATATGACCGAAAAGGGCCTGCTTGAAATCGAAAATCCGTCGGAGTTATTCATATCGGAAAGAAGATCGGATATCTCGGGGTCTGTCGTCGTGTCATGCATGGAAGGATCCAGGCCTATTCTGATAGAGATCCAATCCCTGGTCGCGCCTTCCTACGGCGTTCCCAAAAGAAGGG
>JAFGBE010000194.1 GCA_016933315.1 Candidatus Auribacterota bacterium | reverse complement strand
GATAAACTATACAACTTTTCATCTCTAGCAAAAGATATTGAGGAAATGCATATGAAGGATATGATTAATAATTTTATTATATTTTTCATTTACTTCCCCTTTTTTATCTATTCGTCTAACAATTAATATACGAATGTCGTTTTTTATGTTATTGAAATCTATTCTTAAAAAAAAGTTTAGTTCTCATCCCAGTATTTGTACAGGAAACCCGCTGACTCAATTCGTCTTTTGACTGTAATAACATAATAGACGAAAGGGGTCTTTTGCTAAAAATTAATAGCATAATAACATATACAGATTTCCCTAACACATTGCGAAGACAAATATACGCCCAAAAACCATATATTGCAAGTATAAATTTACCTATTGTGCTTATTGACAGGATGTTATGGAGACCAGCGGGATGATGCTTTCAGCACCCTTTGCTTTAAAATGAATCCACAAGGAAAGTCGTCATAAGATTCGGTCAAATACTGAGAATAGAAAATCGAAATTAGACCGCAATCGAATAATTGTCAGATTTCTACTTTCTATTTTCGATTGCTCTGTCCCGCCTTGCAGGCGGGACTGGCACCCCCAGCGGGATGGTACCTTCGGTATCCCTCGCTTCACCTGCTTACAGCAGGGAATCTCGGGATCTCCACTCCGTTCCGACTGCATTCCACAACTCAGAGAAGAAACTCAAAGCCATGACGAACCCAAGGGTTCGAATCTGTGTGGTAAATACCACACTTAATAAAAAAGACGGCCAAAAGGCCGTCCTTTTTTATTAAACCCTGGCACCCCCAGCGGGATGGTGCTTTCGGCACCCTTCATTTCATTCAGGGCTCTGACTTTTCTCTGAAAAGTTCAGCTGTTCTACGCTCCGCTTCGAAACGAACTCCGTTCGAATCCAACGGAAAAACCGTCAAATAAAAAATCAGGGCAACCCCAAGGGCTGTCCTGATTTTTTATAGCTGGCACCCCCAGCGGGATTCGAACCCGCGGTCTCATGGCTGAGAACCATGCATCCTAGGCCGCTAGACGATGGGGGCATTTTTTACCAAGAATGGAGATTATATGAGATAGGCAATTTTTTTACAAGCAATAATAAACATACAGGTAGAAAGGTTAAGGTTGAGGATAAGATAAAGAACAACGTTTTTTCACGTCCAACATCCTTCGTCCCACGTCCTGCGTTTTTCGTCTTTCGTCCTCCGTCACTCCCCCTGATGATGGTGCTTTATCACCTGGCCTTCAACCATAAAAATAACATCCTCGCATATGTTGGTGGTAAGGTCGGATATCCTCTCAAGGTTTGTCGTTATCCTCATCAGGTGAAGGGCGCGCTCGACATTGTGCGAATCGGCGCTCATAAGGGAAATGAGTTTTTCCACTATCTTATCCCTGAGCTCATTGACCTGCCTGTCGGTCCGGCAGACCAGCCTTGCTTTCTCCACATCTCGGTTCACAAAAGAATCGACGCTGTTCTGGAGCATTTTGCTCGTGAGGTCGCTCATTTTCACCACATCGTCAAGCATACCCATTGACGGGCGCTCAATCAGGAAAAGGCTGCTTTCCGTTATGTTTATCACATGGTCGGCCATTCTCTCGAGGTCATTGTTTATCTTTAATATCATAAGGACCGTCCTCAGATCGCTCGCGCGCGGCTCATACTGGGCTATAAGGACAGTGCAGAGTTCATCAAGCTGTATCTCTTCCCTGTTCGCCTTTGGTTCATCCTTTTTTATTATGTCCTGAAGAATAGCGCCATCCTTTTTCTGAAGGCCCTTGATGCTTTTATCGAACATATTCTGCACGAAATTCGCGTACTCTATCAGCTCTTTCTTCAGGGCTGTCAGTTTTTCCCTTAACATATTTCCTCCTTTTAAAATTATACCCGAACGCAGGCAGAAACATTATCCGAATTTGCCTGTCAGGTATTCCTCCGTCAGTTTTTCTTTTGGCACCGTAAAAAGTTTCTCGGTAGTCCCGAACTCAACAAGTTTCCCGATATACAGGAAAGCGGTGAAATCCGAAACCCTGGCCGCCTGCTGCATATTGTGCGTAACGATTATTATCGTATATGTTTTTTTCAGTTCCAGTATCAGTTCTTCTATTTTCTGCGTGGAAATCGGGTCCAGACTGGCGCACGGCTCATCAAAAAGTATGACTTCCGGCTCAACCGCAAGGCAGCGGGCTATGCAAAGGCGCTGCTGCTGGCCGCCGGAAAGCTGAAGCGCGCTGTCGTGAAGCCTGTCTTTCACCTCGCACCACAGGGCCGCCTTCTTCAGGGATGAAATGACCCTGTCGTTTATAAAGGTTTTATCCTTTTCTCCGTTCACTTCAAGGCCGTAACTTATGTTTTCAAAAATCGTTTTGGGAAAAGGGTTGGGTTTCTGGAAAACCATCCCGACTTTTCTCCTTATTTCGACCACATCCGACCCGATATCGTATATGTTCTTATCATCCAGAAATATTTTGCCCTCAAGCCTTGTCCTGGGGATGAGGTCGTTCATCCTGTTGTAAAGCCGTATCAACGTGGATTTGCCGCAGCCCGACGGCCCTATAATGGCGGTAACGCTGTTTTTATATATATCCAGGTTGATATCATCCAGAGCCCGTTTCCTGCCGTAGTAAAAATTGACTTTCTCGCACTTCATCCTTATGTTGTTTTTATCCATAATATTTCCTCTGTCTTTGTCTTATTATTATCGCGACTGAAGATATCAAGAGCACAAGCGCCAGCAGTATAAGCGCGCAGCCGTAAGCTATCTGCGTTTGTTTTTCGGGATGTGTCCCCTCAGTCATCAAAGCGTATATATGGTAAGGTAAAGCCATCACCTCGGAAAAAACGGATTTGGGGAAACCCCTGGTATAAAATGTAGCCGCCGTGAAAAGTATCGGCGCGGTCTCTCCGGCCACTCTCCCTATGCCCAGGATAACACCGGTCAGGATACCCGGCATAGCCGTGGGCAGGACCACTTTTTTAATGGTCTGCCAGTGCGTGGCGCCCAGCGCAAGAGAAGCTTCGCGGTATGACTGGGGAACCGCGAGCAGAGCTTCCTGGGACGCGGATATTATGTTCGGCAATATCATTATGCCGAGAGTCAGGGCGCCGGACAGCATAGATACGCCAAAATTAAAAAATTTTACAAACACAGCCAGGCCGAAAAGCCCGAACACTACGGACGGGACACCCGCGAGGTTATTTATGCTCATCCTTATTATGTTCACCACATAACTTTTCGGGCTGTACTCGCAAAGATAAATAGCGCACGCCAGGCCCAGCGGAAGGGCAAACAGTATAGAACCCAGCGTAAGATAAAACGTGCCCACTATAGCCGGGGCGACACCTCCGGCCGTCATAGCTTTTTTGGGGACCTGTGTAAGGAACTCCCAGCTTATGACGCTGAAGCCCCTCGAGACTATAAAATATAGTATGCTCCCTAAAAAAAACAGGGATATTATCATACACAAAAATAAAAGCGCAAAACCTAATTTTTCGGTCAGTTTTTTCATCTGCCAAGACCCAGTTTGACGCGGAACCTTCTGCTTATCATCTCTGCGATTATGTTGAATATAAGCGTTATCACAAACAGCACAAGCCCTATGCCGAAAAGCGCGTGAAAATGAGAACTTCCCACAACGGCCTCACCCATTTCCGCCGCTATAGTGGATGTCATCGGTCTGACCGGTATAAAGAAAGATTTAGGCATTACCGCCGCGCCGCCCGTTACCATCAGGACAGTCATCGTTTCGCCGACCGCCCTGCTCATACCCAGGATTATCCCCGTTGAGATGCCCGAACCGGCCGCGGGAATGACGACTTTAATGAGTGTCTGCCACCTGTTCGCGCCCAGCGCAAGTGACGCTTCGCGGAAACTTTTGGGCACATAACTCAAAGCGTCTTCCGATATGCTGCAGACCGTCGGAACAGCCATAATGCCTAAAATAATACTACCCGTAAAAGCCGTAAACCCCACGGGAAGGTTAAATATCTTCTGAACCATCGGCGCCACAATGAGCATTCCGAAAAACCCGAATACAATAGATGGGACGCCCGCAATTATCTCTATAATGGGCTTCAAGAAAGCTTTCTGCCTGGGGCCTGCGAGTTCGTTCAGATACAGCGCGCTTCCCACGCCCAGCGGCACACATACCAGCAGAGCCCCGAAAGTGACCATCAGTGACGCAAGCGCCAGCGGCAGGATTCCGAACTCGGGCGGGTCATAGGTAGGATACCAGTTTCTGCCGAACAGAAAATTGAAAACGCCTGTCTCTTTAAAAATAGGAAGGCCGTTTAAGAAAAGCACCACCATAATGCCGACTAAAAAAAGCAATGATGCAAACGCCAGCATCAGGAACACCGATTTATATATTTTTTCTTTTAACATACATACCCCGTTATAACAACCGCTGCCCGGAGCCTTGCGAAAGGCCCCGGGCAACTTATGGAGGTTAACTTTATTTTAATCCGACAAAGCCCTGTTCTTCCACAATAATCTGTCCTTCCGAGCTCAGCACAAAATCAATAAAACTTTTCACGTCGCCCGAAGGTTTCCCGTTTGTATACATAAACAGAGGCCTTGCAAGAGGATATTCCCCCGATAACACCGTGTCTTTGGAACATTCGACGCCGTTGATGGTAAGCGCTTTAACTTCTTCGCTCAGGTAACCGAGGCCTGCGTACCCGATTGCGCCGCGCGTTTTCGCGACTGTCGTGACAACCGCCTGGTTTGAGGCACTCAAAAGCGCGTCATTTCTCACTTTCGCTTTCTTCAATGCCAACTCATTGAAGGCTTCATAAGTTCCGCTTGAAGAGTCTCTCGATATGGCCACAATCTTTCCTTCCGTCCCGCCCAACTGGGACCAGTCGGAAATCTTGCCGGTATAAATATCCTTTATCTGGTCAAGCGTAAGGTTTTCGACGCCGTTCTTGGGATTAACAATAACCGCTATCCCGTCCATTGCGACAACATGGGCTTTAGGCTTTATACCTTTGTT
>JAFGBE010000193.1 GCA_016933315.1 Candidatus Auribacterota bacterium | reverse complement strand
CCTTACGGTAGGGAGAAAGAAACGGCAGGTTCTCCTATAAAGGTGTGCGAACTTCTTTCTGTTCTTGAAGGGGCCAGATATCTTTACCGGGGAGCCCTGTCTACTCCGGCAAATATCTTAAAAGTGAAGAATGCGATAAAAGACAGTTTCCTGATTCAGATGGCTAAGAAGGGTTTTTCTCTTGTGGAAATGATTTCCCCGTGCCCTACGTATTGGGGCCTTACGCCTCTTGAGTCTTTGCGGCATATAGATGATAAGCTTCTAAATGTGTTTCCCCCGGGGGAAATTAAAAATACTGTCAGGTAAAATGATGGAGAGGAAAATAATAATATCCGGGTTCGGCGGACAGGGGATAATCGCGCTGGGAAAATTTATTGCGCTGACAGCCATGATGTCCGGTAAAAACGTTACTTATCTGCCTTCTTACGGCGCGGAGGTAAGGGGCGGTACCGCTAATTGCCAGGTAACAGTTTCGGATGAACACATCGCTTCCCCGTGTATCGAAGAAGCCGACATACTGTTGGCGATGAATCAACCTTCGTTAAATAAGTTTGCGGGCGCGGTAAAGGATGGGGGATTGATTTTAACTAATTCTTCTCTCGGAACCGCGCGGCCGGAAAACAGCGGGAAGATATACAGCATTCCTGCTACTGACATGGCCGTGGAACTGGGCGAGATTAAAGTCGCTAATGTCATAGCTTTGGGCGCGCTTCTTTCCATAGATGAGTTTCTGCCTGTTCCGATGGTCAGAAAGAATTTTTCGGCTGTCCTGAAACATAAAGGAAAAGGGATAATCGACTTAAACCTGAAAGCCCTGGGCTGCGGACTGGGGTTTAAATTTGATAAAAGTTAGTCTAAAGTAGGAGTGATAATGCACAAGACAGAGAAGGTGAAAAAAGTAAGATTTGCCCCTGCGCCTACGGGTTATTTGCATGTGGGAGGAGCCAGGACGGCGCTTTTCAACTGGCTCTATGCAAAGAACACAGGGGGAAAGCTTGTTTTAAGGATAGAAGATACTGATGCTGTCCGGTCTACGGAAGAATCTACAAAAGCTATTTTTGACAGCCTGGAATGGCTCGGGATCGATTGGGATGAAGGCCCTTTTTTCCAATCGGGAAGAAAAGAGATATACAGGAAGTATGCGCAGGAGCTTCTTTCCAAAGGCCTGGCTTATGAATCCGATGAGGTCAAAGGCGCGCACAAGGCGGTTATTTTTAAGCTGCCGGACAACAGGAAGATAGTGGTAAGGGATTTAATCCATGCCGATGTTGAATTCGACACGTCGGTTTTAAAGGATATTGTCTTGATGAAATCGGACGGAACGGCGGCATATAATTTTGCCTGCGTCATAGACGATCATTTAATGGGGATAACCCATATAATCAGGGGCGATGACCATATTTCCAATACACCGAAGCAAATCCTGCTCTATGAAGCCCTTGGGTTTCCTTTACCCGAATTTGCGCATGTGCCGCTGATACTCGGCCCCGATGGTTCAAGGTTATCAAAGAGGCATGGGGCGACATCTGTCGGACAGTATAAAAAAGAGGGGTATTTCAGCAAGGCGTTTGTTAATTTCCTGGCGCTTTTGGGATGGGCGCCGGGTGATAACAGGGAAAAGATGAGTATAGAAGAAATCATAAAGTCGTTCAGCCTCGAAAGGATCGGAAAAAAAGGGGCGATATTCGATGTAAAAAAACTGCAGTGGCTTAACGGGGTTTATATAAGGGAGATGAGTCTGGAGGCGCTGACGTCCGCCGTTCTGCCGTATCTTGAGGAATCCGGCATAACAAATAAAGATACGGATGAAGATCATTTTAAATTTATAATTTCGCTCGTGCAGGAAAGGTTAAAGACCTTTTCGGAAATAACGGAGCTTGCAGGGTTTTTCTTCGCAAAAGACATTGAATATGATGAAAGCGCGGTGAAAAAATACCTGCTTAAGGAAGGGGTAGCCGGTATCCTCGGAAAGATTATCAATGAGATTGAGAGGGAGGATGCTTTTAGCGCCGCCGCCCTGGAAAAAAGTTTCATAGGCGTGAAAGAAGAGATGAATATTTCGAATTCTAAATTGATTCATCCTGTCAGGGTCGCGGTCACGGGATCAGCGGCAAGTCCGCCTATCTTTGAAACAATGATCGGCATCGGAAGAGAAAATTGCCTCAAGAGGCTAAAGAACACGCTGTCTTTTCTTAACGCCGGTAAATTTCCTTTTAAAATACAGGGTCCCGGCGCCAATGCTTAAACAGCATTGCGGGCCTGCCGGGTTGAAGTGATGTGAAACAGGAGGTGAAATCGTTTGAACTGGGCCAATAAAATTTCTGTTATCAGGATGCTTCTTGTGCCGTGTTTTGTCGCGGTTATGCATTATTTCAGGGTTTCGGAAAACGGGCAGGATGAGGCCCTGAGGTTTATCGCAATCGGTTTTTTCGCGGTGGCGATGCTGACCGATGCGCTGGACGGGTTTATCGCAAGGCATTTCAACCAGAAAAGCAGGCTGGGTACTATCCTTGATCCCATTGCGGATAAATTACTGTTGACTTCGGCCGTTATCGTGCTGACATTTCCCAGTATGGCGAAGACATCTATGGAGTTCAGCCTGCCTTACTGGTATGCGGTTGCAGTGATAACGAGGGATGTAATTATCCTGCTGGGGTCTTTTCTCGTCTGGATGATATTGGGTGATGTTCACGTTCGCCCGAGCATATTCGGCAAAGTCACTACATTCCTGCAGATGACCACGGTATTGTGGGTCCTTTTCATTATTCCCAATCCTATGATTATTGTTTATCTTTCCACATTGCTTACAGTTGTATCAGGGGCTGATTATATGATTAAGGGAGCGAGGCAACTTGTAAGTGCCGAAGAAGAAGCCGGAAAGAAGAAGCGGAATTAAAAATATCTTATGAGCGCTGATGTCAGAAAAGTTACTATAATAGGAAGGCCTAATGTCGGTAAATCCGCATTGTTTAACCGTTTATTGGGCAAGAAAATATCGATAGTCAACCCGGAGCCCGGAGTGACAAGAGACAGGGTTTCGGGGAGACTGGCGCATAATGATTGCGTTTTTGAATTGAGTGACACGGGAGGGATAATCCCCGGCAAAAAAGATTTAATGGAAACCGAGATCCTCAAACATGCCGACCGCTCAATTTCGATGTCGGACGTCCTGGTGTTGGTTGTCGACGTTACCGCCGGCTGCATGCCGCTGGATATGGAAGTGGCATCTCACGCGAGGAAATCGGGGAAACCTCTGATCCTTGCCGTTAATAAATGCGATAACCCGGAGTTGCTGAATGACATAGCTCTTTTTTATGAAATGGGCATTGATCCGGTTGTCGGAGTTTCAGCCCTGCATAACATAGGGATTGGAGGGATACTGGACAGGATAACCTCTCTGATACCTTTTACCGAAGAAATCATTCTTCCGGAAAACTCACTTAAGATAGCCGTTGTGGGAAGGCCTAATGCGGGCAAATCATCTTTCATCAATAAGCTCCTATCCGAAGAGAGGGTGATTGTCAGCGAGGTTTCGGGGACAACAAGAGACTCGATCGATGTTGAATTCAAAGCCGGCGATACGGATTTTATTCTTATAGATACTGCGGGCATAAGGAAAAGGAAAAAAATAAAAGACGCGGTTGAAAAGTACAGTGTTATGAGGGCAGAAAAGAGCATAGAAAGGGCGGATATCGTTTTCCTTCTGATAGACGCACAAAGAGGCCCGGGTTCTATCGATTTAAAAATCGCCTCGTTCGTTTCCAATAGGGGCAAACCCTGTATAATAGGCGTAAACAAGTGGGATCTTGTTAAGGGCTGCACGCAGGAATCGTATGATGATGCGATAAAAAGAAAAATGCCCTTTCTCAGTTATGCCCCCGTGGTTTTTATGTCCTCACTGACCGGCAGGAATATCCTTGAAACAGTAAAGATATTCCGGGGCGTTTATAATATGAGCTCGATAAAAATTCCTACTTCGGAGCTGAACCGGCTCATAAATAAGGCTATACAGAAGACTCTGCCGCCCATAGTTAAAAATTCGAGGTTGAAATTTTATTACGCAACCCAGTGCGGCACATGTCCGCCGTCATTCTTATTTTTTGTCAACAACAAGGAACTGCTTAGGAAAAGTTACGAGAACTATCTGGTTAACTGTATACGTAACCATTTCGGAATCAAAGGTTCTCCTATTTTCATCAAATTCAGAAACAGGGAGTCCCGGTACAAAACACAGTTAAGACATTAATCTCTTAACTGCTTATTATAGTTGATATTATAACAATTATATGAAATAATACTGTATGATTATTTATCCAGGGGATATCATCGGGGAGATATGAGTTTTTTAATAGTTTTTGTGGTTTCGTATATAATAGGGTCTTTTCCCACTGCTTTTATTATCTGCAGGTTAGTTTCGGGAAAAGACATAAGGACGCTGGGCAGCGGGAATGTAGGCGCGACTAACGTAGCGAGATTGTTCGGTTTTAAATACGGATGTATAACGTTCTTGCTGGACTGTCTTAAGGGGTTTCTGCCCGTGTTCTTGCTTATAAAATTTCAAAGTATAGACAGCAACCTTGTTTTTATCTCGGCAGCTGCGGTTCTTCTGGGGCATATGTGGCCTGTTTTTCTGGGTTTTAAGGGGGGGAAAGGCGTCGCGTCGGGAGTGGGGATTATTATCGCTTTAAATCCTGCTGCAGCGTGTGTGTCTTTAGTCGTTTTTGCCGTTGTATTTGTTTTGTTCCGCTATATTTCCCTGAGCTCTATAACTGCGGCGGTTCTTATGCCTTTTATAATGTGGTATTTCGCGTCTCCTTTGAAAATAGCGGCGTTTGTTTCCCTTGCGGCGGTTCTTGTAGTTTATATGCATAAGAATAATATCCGGCGGCTGATAGCCGGGACGGAACCTAAATTCAGTTTTCCCAAGCCGGCGGCGGGCGGCGGAAAAAAAGAGGGTATGTGAAAATGAACAAAGTTACTGTAATCGGAGACGGGAGTTGGGGAACGGCCATTGCTGTTTTATTGAGCGAAAAAGGCGAGGAAGTGAGTTTGTGGGGGGCTTTTGAAAAAAACATTGAGAATATTAATAAGTCCCGCGAAAACAGGAAGTTTCTGCCGGGGGTTAAAATACCCTCCGGAGTTCTTGTGACAGGCGATGTTAAGGTTGCGATAAGCGAATCAAAATACGCCGTATTTGCGGTTCCTTCCCATTTCATGCGGGACATATGCCGCTCATTTAAGGATTTTCTCAGGGAGGACGCTGTTTGCGTAAGCCTGAGCAAAGGGATAGAGAATAAGTCTCTTAAAAGAATGACCGAGGTCATGAGGGAAGAACTGTCGTCGGACAGGATTGCGGTTTTATCCGGGCCGAGCCATGCGGAAGAAGTGTCAAAGAAAATGCCTACCACGGTTGTGGCTGTCTCCGGGGATGTGGGGATAGCGGAAGACGTTCAAAGGCTTTTCCATACAGATTTTTTCAGGGTCTATTCCGGAGATGATGTTCTCGGAGTGGAGTTAAGCGGCGCCCTGAAAAATGTTATTGCGATTGCCGCCGGGATTTGTGATGCCATGGGCTTCGGTGATAACAGCAAGGCGGCGCTGATGACAAGAGGTTTGGCTGAAATAGCGCGCCTGGGAGTTAAGATGGGCGCAAAAAGGGAAACTTTTTTTGGCCTTGCGGGAATGGGGGACCTGATTACGACGTGCATAAGCAAGTACGGCAGGAATCTTAAACTGGGTAACGAAATAGGCGCCGGGAAGACGCTTAAGGAAGCCCAATCAGAATCTCCGATGATAGCAGAGGGAGTAAGGACGGCCCTGTCGGCAGTAGAACTTTCCGCCGCCCGCGGCGTTGAAATGCCTATATGTTCCGAAGTGTATAAGGTCCTGTATGAAAACAAAGCTCCGAGGAAAGCCGTGAAAGACCTTATGACAAGAGATGCGAAACCCGAAAACTTTTAAAACGATATATTTTATGGGGTGTAATCATGAAGATCCAGGATAAGCTGTATTATTCTATCAGCGAAGTCAGCGAGCTTACGGGGCTTGAACCGTTCGTATTGAGATACTGGGAAAAGGAATTCAGTAAGTTAAGGCCTTCCAAAAGTCCCAGGGGGCAGAGGATATATCAGAAGAAAGATATTGAAGTGGTACGGTTGATCAAGAAGCTTTTGTATGATGAGAAATTCACTATCGAAGGCGCTAAAAACAGGTTGAACAGGGAAAAGGAAGAGTTGAAAAAGGTGTCGTTTGACAAAGGGTTTGTCGACCAGATAAAGAAAGAACTCGCGGATTTGAAGAAGATATTGAAATCCTGAAGATAAAAATCTCTTGATTATTATTTTTTTAAAAATAGAATGGTAGCAATCGGTAAGTATAACATTTGTCGGGGCGTAGCGCAGTTTGGCTAGCGCACTTGAATGGGGTTCAAGGGGTCGTGGGTTCGAGTCCCGCCGCCCCGACCAGTTTACCACGATATGTCTTTCCAGTAGATGTGCCTGATTATTTCCGGTGAGAAAAGATTCGGGCTCGAAGCAAGTAGAAACGCTGACGAAGAGGAAGAAAAGTTCCGACGAATAGGAGGAACGTCAGCTTTTACGGGGTGGGCCTGCGCAGTAATTTGTGAGG
>JAFGBE010000192.1 GCA_016933315.1 Candidatus Auribacterota bacterium | reverse complement strand
CTGTTTTTCCCACAAGCCTTTCCCCCGACTTTGTGAATGCCACTACCGAGGGGGTTGTCCTGTCTCCTTCGGAATTGGGAATTACAACGGGCTTTCCTGATTCCATGAACGCCACGCATGAATTTGTAGTTCCCAGATCTATGCCTATGACTTTTGACATTATAGCCTCCTTGTCTGATTTTTACGCGAATTACTCTTATGTATAGAAGCAATATGTATGCCAAATATCAGCAAAGCGTATGCGGAATAGGTAATATCTTGCAAAGCAAGATGTTGTATAAGATATATTAAAGTTTTTTCATGTTTCGGGTTGTGACAAAAGGTTACATTCGGGATTGCTGTGACAGAAAGATACTATTATTACCGGTCTGTATTTATATTGTATTGCTTAAGCTTCCGGTATAATGTTCGCCTGCTTATTCCCAGGCGGTTTGCGACTTCGGTCTTGTTCCCGTCGGATTTCTGTAATTCTTTGAGGATAAGGTCCTTTTCCAGGTCTTTAATTGTGCCTTTTCCCGCTGCAATGTTTTTCCCGGCCGGAAGGCTTAAGCCTTTTGTGATTTCCGGAGGGATGTCTTTTATATCAAGGATGCGGGAAGAGCTGAACAGTATCATATGCTCAATGGTGTTTCTGAGCTGGCGGATATTACCGGGCCAGGGATAGCCGGTAAGCAGGCTCACAGCTTCATCCGTAATGCCCTCTATTATCTTGCCGGATGATTTAGCCAGGTCTTCGATAAAATGATTGACAAAAAGAGGTATGTCGGCGGCGCGTTCCCTTAATGGAGGCAGGTGAAAATGTACGACATTAAGGCGGTAGTATAAGTCTTCCCTGAATCTGCCTGATAATATCAGCGGTCCCAGGTTTTTGTTTGTGGCGGCTATAATCCTTATGTCCGCTTTCAAAGTCTGTGTTCCTCCTACCCTTTCAAATGCTTTGTCCTGAAGCACCCTGAGCAGCTTTGTCTGTATCGAGGTGGAAATTTCGCTGATTTCGTCCAGGAATATCGTTCCCCTTTCGGCTATCTCAAAACGTCCGGCTTTTCTTGAAGAAGCCCCGGTAAAAGAACCTTTTTCATGTCCGAAAAGTTCGCTTTCAAGCAATGTCTCGGTAAGCGCGGCGCAATGGACAGGCGTAAATTTTCCCGTCCTTTTGCTCATTTTATGTATATCCTGGGCCAGTATCTCCTTGCCTGTGCCGCTTTCGCCTGTTATTAAAATCGTTGTATCCGTTAATGCCACTTTAGCGGCTTGTTCATAAATAGTCTTCAGGGCTGCGTCGGCGCCTATGATGGTTTCCTGGTTCCTGAGAGCGGCTGCTTTTGGTTTTTTGTCGATGAATTTTTCGATGATAGCTTCAAGTTTGTCGAGATTGACGGGTTTTGTAATGTAATCAGAAGCCCCTCTCTTCATGGATTCAACGGCGTTGTTGATTGTTCCGTATGCGGTCAGGAGAATCACGGGTACGTCCGGGTTTACAGACTTGATTTTGTCCAGGAGCGTCAGGCCTCCCATGACAGGCATCCTGATATCAGTCAGGATTATGGAAGGCATGTTAGACGTAAACAATTCATATGCATCCTGCCCGTTTGAGGCCGTTATAACGCGGTATTTTTCGGAAAGGGCGGCTGACAGCCCTTTAAGCGTGTTTATTTCATCATCCGCGATCAATATGGTTTTCTTATTCAAATCATTTGTCTCCCTGTGGAAGCAGTTTCAATTCATCGGTCTTTACGGGGAGCCTTATTTTTATCAAGGTACCTTTGTTTTTACTGCTTTCCAATTCCAGCGTCCCCTTATGTTCCGATACTATTCTCGACGCTATCAGCAGCCCGAGCCCCGAGCCGGATTCTTTCGTGGAAAAAAAGGGTTCGAATATCTTTTGCTTTATGCCGTCTGAGATTCCCGAGCCGTTATCCCTGATGTTAATAAGTATATAATAAGGTTCCTGAAGCGTGGAAATGGAAATTTCGCCCCGGGCATGATCAATTGACTGGATTGCGTTTTTCAGCACATTGATGACTAATTGTTTTATCTCCCCCTCGTTCAGTAGTGTGTCGGGCAGGTTTTTGCTCAGCGAAGTCGTGAAATTGATCTTCCTGGAGTTGAATTCCGGCTGCATCAGTTTTACGATGGATGATATGATTTTATTGACATTTTTCCTTTCCTTCGGTTTCTCGGAGGAACGCAGGGCCAGCAGGAACCTGTTGATGATTTCATCAAGGCGTTTTATTTCGTTCCTGCAGATTGAAACGTGTTCGCTGACATTCCTGCCGGTTTTTGATTTTTTTGTTTCGCGGTCTATCAGCTGCAGATGAATGTTGAGCGAGTTCAGGGGGTTGCCTATCTCGTGGGCTATTCCCGCCGCGAGATGGGAAAAAGTTTCAACAAGCTTGGATTGTTTTGTATCCTCTTCCATCTTTTTTTTGGCGGTTATATCTTTCAGGACAATTACCATGCCTGACAGGTTATTGTCGTCGAACGGTATTACATTAACATTAATCAGCGATTTCCGGGGCTGATTAACGGTTATTTCCTTATCGATAACGCTATAAGGCGTCTTTACGTTTAACGGTATCGAGGAAAGGAAGGATTCGTCTTTTATCACATCCTGCATATGCCTTCCCTTGTATTCCTCGGAGAAAATACCCAGAATCGATTTTGCTTCCGAATTAAGGAAGGCTATGGTTCCTTTGCTTGATATTACGATGATGCCTTCATTGAGGTTGTTGAATATGGATTCAAGGAACCCTTTTTCCCGGGAAAGATTGATAAAATACTTCTCCACATCTATCTTATCGATTTTCTCGAGATTCTGGATGAGCTTATTGATAAATTTAGGTTTTTGAGTCATAGTCAAACTGCTTTTACGGATTTAATCCCGGGTATTTTTTCTTTCAGGGCTTCTTCAACGAGATTTTTCAGTGTCATCAAAGCCCCTGAACATCCCGCGCAGGCCCCTTTAAGCCGGACGCTTACGTTGCCTTCCTCGTCT
>JAFGBE010000191.1 GCA_016933315.1 Candidatus Auribacterota bacterium | reverse complement strand
TTTTGAAAGCGTGTTGCATATGATGCCTGCCGCCAGGATGGCCGCGGCTGAAACAACCGTAAGAAGTTTCCATCTTGAGACGGGGTTGTTCAGGATAAAGCATGTAATTATAAGCATGCCCGCCGACATAGTGATTATACATTTGATGCAATTGCATGCATAACGCTTTGCCCCGGCCGGTCTAAACAGAGATTTAGCGAAAGTTTTTATAAGGGCCGGAAGCAGAACAATGGTTGTCAGCGATGAAACGGCCATTATGCTTGCCAGAAAGAAACCCACTGTTTTATAAGGGACGAGAGGGGCCGCGAGCAAAGGCAGAAAACCTATTGCGATTACGATGGCGTTTCTGCTTATAGCCCTTGCGGGTTCCCCGAACATGGCTTCCATTGTTTTTTCCACGGATTGTGTTTCAGCGTAAATGGTTCTTGTCCTTTCAAGAAAATGGATGGCAAAGTCTACGGACAGGCCCAGGGTTAAAGAAGAGAGGACAGCCACAGGCATATCATAATCTTTCCCCGTTAAGCCTATTAATCCGTAAATCAGCAGTATGGTTATTGAGAGAGGCACCATTGAAAGGATGCCCCACAGCGGTGAACGGAAAAGGAAGATCATCATCAGCAATACGATTATAAAACTTCCGATCAGGGAACTTATCATCCCGTGTACCATTTTGTTCTGCCATTCGACATTAAGGTATGTGAGTCCGGCCCACTGGCGGTCCAGGGGGAAGGGAGGGGGATTGCTTTCCATAAAGCCGGCAACCATCTTTAAGACTTTTTCCATATCTTTATTGTCCCCGCTTTTCATCTGGATCCATATATTGGCTGTTTTATAATCCGGGATGAGAAGATGCCACAGGTCATCGGGTTTGTGGCCGTTCTGAAACTGGAACAGACTTTGGGCGACTCCTTTCGTTGTTGGCGGGATTGTGTAGTATTTGCGGTTTCCTCCCATCAGCTCCATATAAACTTTCTTGACCAGGTCTGCGGCCGAAGTCGACTTGCCGACTATCTTTGAGCTGGCCATGTAATCCTGTAGTTTTCCCATATATTCCAGCATGGCCGGGTTCTTGAATATCTGGCTGTTTATATTTTCATCTTCGATTGTTTCTATTACCTCATCCCAGGATTCGTCATCGGACGATAGTTCTTCCGATTTCTCGATTATGGTATCCGTAAATTCTGTATAATTATAGTTTTTCTTCTTTATGAAACCGGTTTTTTCCTGGTCGATATAAGATAGAAGAGCGACTATGTTTTCCGGAGAAACATCTGTTTTTTTTGCTTCTGTTTTTTCTCTGAGCCTGCGGATATTTTTTATGAATGATTCCTCGGTATCTTTCCTGTCGAGTATCAGGTATGCGGTATATGTCCCGCCGAAGTGGCTGTTAAGCACATCATCCGCTATTCTTATACGGTGGCTCTTGGTGAACCACTTGACCGGGTTGTCATTTATTTCAATAAGGCTTAACCCGTATGCGCTGATGATTATTAGAACGGACGAAACGAAAATTATCAATCTGGACCGTTTCCATGTGAACTCGCCTGTTTTGTGCAGTATCCCGGTTAAGACGGTTTTCTTTTCCTGCCCGTGGTTAAAGCCGAAATTTTCAAGCGAGGTATCTTTTATCAGCATCGTATATGCCGGGATGAAGAGCACTGTCAGCACCCAGGCGAACATCACACCGGCCGCGACGAATATGCCGAATATCTGAACAGGAGGAATGGGCGTTAACGCCAGAGAGGCAAACCCTGCGGTTGTGGTAAGGGAAGTGTAAAGCATAGGCATAAACAAATGGTTCATCACATGCGTGATGGTTTTTTTCTTGTCTTTATATATATTATACCTGTCGAAGAACTCGCTTAATATATGGACGGAATCGACGACTGCGATAGGCATAAGAAATATAGGTATCATTGAACTCATTATATGTACTGTAAATCCCAGGCCTATCAGTAATCCCATTGTTGATATGACGGTGATGATGGCTACGAGCATGGGCGCTATTATGAGTTTGGCTTTCCTGAAGAAAGACCACATTAAAAGGAATATTATCAGGCCCGCGAGGGGAGCGGATATTGCCATTTGCTTGAACATTTCGAATCCGAAAGTGTCTTCGGCCACGGGGAGCCCTGTTATATAGTATTTTTCCGCGCCGGGGTATTTCCCTGCGATTTCAAATATCCGCAGGGATGTCATATGGCTGAGATTTTTATTTTTTATCGGTATATAAATACAGAGAGCTTTTTTATCTTCAGAAACCATTGTGCCGTATAACAGGGGGTTGTCAATGGCTTCATCTCTGATTGACAGCGCCTCTTCTTCTGATGAGGGAGCTTCCCTCATCAGCCATTCGAAGCGTATTTCGCCGGCGGAAGAACCCTCCCTGATATTATCTACAGTAGAGGGGCTGATTATGTCCCTCGTAATGACAGGCCTGATTGTTCCATGCCCGGGCGATTCCAGCTCTATCTGTTTTATTTCTTCGGTTATATTATAGATTTTGGATAGGGTGTCTTTGTTGAAAACCCCGTTCGGGTCATCTTCGTTGACAATTCCCAGGATCACAAAATCATACAGTGAAAAATCCTTTTTTGCCTTGTTGTGGAAGACCCTCACGAATTCTTTTTCGGAAAGCATGTTTTCCGGATCGGTATCTATTTTGATCTTTGGTATCTGCAGGCCCAATATAAGGGCCAGCAGGAATGTGCTTATTATTATAGATTTGTAATGTTTTATGGAAAAACCGGTTATCGCTTCCTTCATTTTCTCTCCTGTCCACAGCAGTTTTTAATACACACCAGAAGCTTTAAAAGTTCTTTTTTATACAGGCTGTAAAAGACATGGTTTGCGAGCTTATGTGAATTCAGGATGCCGCCGTTTCTAAGTAACTTGAGATGTTGTGAAGTTATAGACTGTTTCAGGCCCGCGCCTTCGGCAATCCGGTT
>JAFGBE010000190.1 GCA_016933315.1 Candidatus Auribacterota bacterium | reverse complement strand
GTTCAGCTCCGGAAACCTGGATTATAACATCAGGATGGAAGGAGGCCCTGAGTTCAAAACGATAGCCAATTCAATGAATGATATGGCGACTTCTTTAAAAAGGAACCAGGATCAGTTGATTCAGCACGAAAGGCTATCTTCTATGGCCGAGCTGCTTTCAGGAGCCGCCCATGAACTCAACAACCCTCTTTCCGGTGTTGTGGGATACGCTGAGGTTCTGAGGAATATAGAAAAAGACCCGCTGAAAAAGGAAAAGATAGAATATCTGGAACAATCCGCAAAAAGATGCAAGAAGATAGTTCAGAACATGCTTTCGTTTGCAAGAAAAGTTAATATAGAGGCTGTGCCGACGGATGTAAATAAACTGGTGGCGGAGATAGTGGAAATGAGGCTTTACCAGACGAAGCTGAAGGGGATACAGCTTAAGTTTAATCCTGATAAAAAACTGCCCCAGACCTGCCTTGACCCCTATCAGGTAGAACAGGTTCTGATAAACCTTCTGCTGAATGCCGAGGGGGCTTTGGAGGAAACAAGCGGTAAAATCAAAAAGATAGAGGTTTCAACCTCATGCGATGCCGAATCTATATTTGTTAAAGTGTCCGACAACGGCATCGGAATACCGGAAAAGGATATCGGCAAGATATTCGAGCCTTTCTTTACTACCAAGAGCATGAAATCAGGCGTAGGACTCGGACTGTCTCTTGTTTACGGCATCGTAAAGTCTCATGGCGGAAACATATATGTGGAAAGCAAGCAGGGTGTCGGTACTGATTTTAAGGTAAAACTTCCCGTGAAAAGCATAAGTGAATTTAAAGCCAGAGAAAAGAGACCGACGGAATTTTGCCTGCCCTCGAAAGCAAAGATTCTTGTGGTCGAAGATGAAAAAGTTGTTGCCGAGCTGATAAAAGAAGTGATTGAAAGCGACGGACAGATAGTCAGGATAGCGAATGACGGGGAAGAGGCTTTAAAAATACTCAGGGAAAACAGTTTCGATATGATAATTGTGGATTATAAAATGCCCAAGATGACAGGCGAAGAATTTTTCAGCAAGGCGCTGAAAGAAAAGATCGCCAGCAGAAAACAGTTTCTGTTTATGACAGGCGATTCATTGCACCCGGAGACCCAGAAATTCTTTTCTTCCCTGGGCCAGCGTTACCTTGAAAAACCGTTTACCATCCTTGAGCTGAAAAACATTGTGTATTCGCATCTTTCTGAAATAAAGCATTCGGATGCCTAACGTCACAGGCGGCCCTTTGCGGGGGTTTCAGGAAAATGCTCCCTCAAATGAGATTTGATGTCGAAGATGACCTTTATTGCGATGAGCAATATCAGAGCCGGTGTAGCTGACCTGAAAGCCATGGCGAAAAATCCTCCGAATATAAGAGTGATGTGAAGCACCGCAATCCGTCCGTAAGGCCTGAGCATAAGCTCTTCGGGAGTGGTTTTCGCATATTCTTTCTGCCCGATAAAATTCCACAAAAAGGAAAAGGTGTGGCTTAAAAACAGGATAAGAACGGCGTATATCAGGTCTTCCGACTTTATAATATATATGATCTGGTTGAGATCCGAGAGGGGGGAGTTTTTGAATGGCTCATGCCCGAACAGCACTATCACGAATATTCCGTGTATTGCGGTGAACATTCCGTAGTGTACGCAGAAGAACGGTATAAAAAATATCTTTGCGAACCACAGTTTAATGTTGCCGGGAGAGCAGGCTAAAAGCCTGAAAACGTTAAAAACCCCTATTATTACGTTTTCAAGCCAGAACAGAAGCATGAGGGGGAAAACAGTCCAGCCGAGAAAGAGGACGCCGTAGACCGGCGCGATATTAGCTATCAGCAAAGCAGCAACCGAAGGTTTAAAAAGCCGTTCTTTGTGCAATCGGGCCTTAATCATTGCGGATTTTCTCAGCTTGACATTATTTCAACAAGTTTTATGATATTCTTATCTATGGACTTTTTTTCTTTCCATGCCATCTCCAGAGGATGGGTTACGACTTTATTCCGATGGATACCGACCATTGCGGATTTTATGCCTTTAATCAGTTCTTCGACAGCCGCGCTTCCGAGCCTTGTGGCTAGAATCCTGTCAAGCGCCGATGGGCTGCCGCCGCGCTGCTGGTAGCCTATGACCGATACACGGGTTTCATATTGTTCGTCTTTTTCTATTTTTTTTGCGATTTCCATCGCGTTGCCCTCTTCATCGCCCTCGGCAACCACTATTATGGAGCTTCTTTTCCCCCTTTTTTTGCCCTCATTCAGTCGTTTGCATAAGCTTTTAATATCGGTTTTTGTTTCAGGTATAAGCACGTCTTCCGCGCCTCCGGCAATAGCGCTTGCCACTGCGATAAAACCGGCATGCCTTCCCATAACCTCGACAAGAAAGAGCCTGTTGTGCGATATTGCAGTGTCGCGGATTTTGTCTATTGCCTGCATTGCCGTATCTATCGCCGTATAAAAGCCTATAGTATAATCGGTGCCGGCTATGTCATTATCGATTGTCCCGGGAACACCTATCACGCTGAAACCAGTTTCCTTGTGGAATTCGTGCGCGCCCCTGTATGTCCCGTCGCCTCCTATGGCAACCAATCCGGAGACATTGTGTTTTTTCAGTGTCTTGAAGGCCCGCTGTCTTCCTTCAGGTGTCTTGAACTTCTCGCTTCTGGCGGAAAACAGTATGGTGCCGCCCCTGTTTATTATACCGCCCACGCTCCTGCTTGTCAGCGGTACTGTCCAGTCGTTTATGAGCCCGTCATAGCCGTTTTTTATGCCCAGAACTTCAATTTTATTATAGATTGCCGTTCGGACAACGGCCCTGATAGCCGGATTCATCCCCGGACTGTCGCCGCCGCTTGTCAGGACCGCTATTTTTTTTATCTTCCCTTTGTTCTCCGGTATCATGCTTTCCTCCGTTCTGTTAATCTCCCAGTATCTGGATGATTTTTCTCCTGACATCGATAACATTATATATATTAATAAGTTTTTTTGCTGTATAAAAATATTTTTTTCATCTAAAATATGGGTTTGTCTAAAATATCATTGCCTTTGGGCCGGTTCT
>JAFGBE010000029.1 GCA_016933315.1 Candidatus Auribacterota bacterium | reverse complement strand
CTTCGCTTCCTTCATCAGGCGGTTACATAACATGGTCTGGGTCTGGTACAGGTGTTCAACCTTGGGGCGCAAAATATCATATTTATGAGTCGAGACGCTGGACGGGCCGGAAATAATCAGGGGTGTGCGCGCTTCATCTATAAGTATGCTGTCCACCTCATCTATGATGGCAAAGAAATACCCTCTCTGGACAATATCATCGGCGGATGTCGCCAGGCCGTTATCCCGCAGGTAATCGAACCCGAATTCGCTGTTTGTCCCGTAAGTTATGTCGCACTGATACTGCGCTTTTTTTTCATCGGGGGTCATGCCGTTCTGGATACAGCCGACGGTCAAACCGAGGAATTCATATATTTTCCCCATCCACTCGCTGTCGCGGCGGGCAAGATAATCGTTCACTGTCACCAGGTGGACGTTCTTTCCCAGAAGCGCGTTGAGATACAAAGGCATTGTCGCTACCAGGGTCTTGCCTTCACCTGTAGCCATTTCCGCTATTTTGCCCTGGTGAAGGATAATAGCTCCAAGAAGCTGGACATCAAAAGGAACCATGTCCCACTCCATCTCATGGCCGCAGACATTGACTTTTCTGCCGAGAAGGCGGCGGCACACATTCTTCACAGCCGCGTAAGCCTCGGGAAGCACAGGATCCAGGACAGACCTGTAAATGCCGCTGATCCTGGACCTGAGTTCTTTTTTGTCTTTCTGGTCGAAAGTCGATGATAATCTTTCCTTCAGTTCGTTGATCTTCGGCTGCAGATCCGATATGCCTTTTTTAATTCTTTCCTTGAAATCAGCGGTCTTTGAACGTATCTCATCGTCCGACAGAGACTGATATTCCTTATCATACCCGTTTATCTCATCTATTACCGGATAGAGTTTTTTCAGGTCTCTCAGGTTTTTAGAGCCGAATATCTTATGTAATATAAGCGAAAACATTATGTCCCCTTCATTATAAATAAGGAGTGAGTATATCAACTATGTTCCAATTTTTCAAGATATAACGGGGGTATATCAGGACCCGAATTTAAGGTTTTTAATCTCCCGCTGAATCTTTTCCGCGGCTTCGGCGCCGATGGAAAGTTTGCGCGCAATATCCGCCGCGTCGGCCCTTAAGATGCCGTTCAGGGTATGAAAAGAACTCAGAAGCTTTCTCTGCCTCACCGGGCCTACTCCCCTCACTCTCCTGAGCAATGAGCTGAACATGGTTTTGCCGCTTATCTTCCGTTGATGACTGATGGCAAACCTGTGCGCCTCATCCCTTATCCTCTGCAGGAACTTCAATACAGGGCTGTCTTTGGGAATCCGGAGGGGAAGCCTGCGATGCGGCAGGTAAATCTCCTCGAATTTCTTTGCAAGCGCCATCACAGGTATGCGGCCCAGCCGCAGGGAATCGAGGCTTTTAACCGCATAATCAAGCTGTATTCCGCCGCCGTCCACCATTACAAGGTCCGGCAGTTCCCCGCGCTCTTCAGACAATCTCTTATAGCGCCTGAAAACCATTTCCTTTATCATCGAGAAATCATCCCTTGAATTTATGTCGCTTATGATAAATCTCCTGTAGCTGTTTTTATCCGGCCTGCCGCCCACAAACCTGACCATGGAACCGACGGCGCGGGGGCCGAGGGAAAAAGACGCGTCGAAAGCTTCAATCACATTTATATCCCTGTCAATCTGCAGTATCTTTTTCAATCCTTCTTTCTCCTCCTCGGGGAAAGAAAAACAGAAACCGCGCTCATGACGCTTTACGGAAGGGCCCATTATATCCTTAACCGCATTTATGCAGTCCCTGATATAGGCCGCCTTCTCGTAATCAAGCGCCGCCGACGCCGATTTCATTTCCGAATACATAATCTTTTGAAGCTGCGTTCTTTTTCCCCGGAGCACCATACACAGGTTTTTAACCCTTTTATTATATTCCTCGCAGGTCACCCTGCCGACACAGGGAGCGTCACAAACGCCTATTTTCCGATACAGGCAATGCCTGAATTCACGCGCGCCGGGCTGCGCATAATTACAACCTCTTAACCTGAACCTGCCCTTGAGATATTTCACGGTTTTTCTCAAAAGCTTTACATCCGTAAAAGGCCCGAAATATAAATTTGAATCCTTCACTTTTTCCCTTACGATTTCCACCCCGGGCAACCTGTCGTTCACGCCTATTTTTATATACGGATAGCTTTTGTCATCCTTCAGGAGCATATTGTATCTGGGCATATATTGTTTGATTAATTTGCTCTCAAGGATCAAAGCTTCGGCTTCGCTGCCTGTAACCATATAGTCTACGGCCCGGACTTCCCTGACAAGCGACAGGGTCTTATCATCAAGTCTCGGGGAAGCCGCAAAATACGACCCGACTCTTTTCCGCAGGACAGCCGCTTTTCCGATATAGATGATCCTGCCCGATGCATCTCTCATCCTGTAAATTCCAGGACAGGAAGGAAAACCGGAAATAATGGATTTCAAGCGCTTATTCATTTTCTTCTTAAAGATTTCATTACATCTTCAAGCTCTTTGATTTTCATTAAACGGGCAAGGATGAAAATTACAGCCAATGCAACCCCGAAAGGAAGGAAAACATTTATGAATTTTATCATAATATTAGTCGCCCCGCCTTCAAGATATACCAGCGCTTTATATGCGGCGGCGCCGGACAGGCCCATAAGGGAGGCAAGGGCAATGTTCTTGCCGGCATATTTCAACATCGAAGAATAGTCTATGGGCCCGATTTTCTCTTTTAACTTATAAAAAAGCAGGAACATGTTTATGAAAGCCGAGATCGAAGTGGCCAGCGCCAGGCCGGCGTAAGACATGGGAACTATAAGTATCAGGTTCAAGACTATATTGGATATCAGCGCTACACAGGCGTATTTAACGGGGGTGAGCATATCTTTCATCGAATAATAGACCCTTACGAGAATGATGCACGAACCGTAGGCAAGCATGCCGGCTGAATACGCAACCAGCGCAAAATAAGTGGGCATCGTCGAACCGTTCAGGCTGAACCTGCCGTATTCGAATAACAGTTTTATTACAGGGATACCCAGCGCAATCAGCCCGAATCCCGAACACAACATAATAAAAGTGATCTGTCTCAGGGCGTAAACCAGTGATTTTTTCAAACCGGCTATATTCTCTTCGGCGGCCAATTCAGAGAAATGGGTAAAGGCAACCGTTGAAACAGACACCGCAAAAATCCCTATGGGCAGCTGGTATAGCCTCGTTGCCGCATACAGGTATGATATCGGGCCGTCGCCCAGCCACGAAGCCAGAAACTGGTCTACAAGAAGGTTTACCTGCGTAACACCCAATCCCCAGGCGGCAGGCCCCATAAGCAGTAAAACCTTTTTTACCCCTTTGTTTTTCAGCGGGCTTCTGAAGGAAAACTTAATGCCGGAAAACCAGAAAGCCGGTATTTGTATAAGGACCTGCAGAATAACACCGGCAATGACGCCTATTGCCAGGCCGTAAACCATATTAGTCTGCAGCGGGCCCAGCGCCGGGCATATAAAAACAGCTGCGGCGATAAATGCGATATTCTGGACCGCGGGGCCGAGAGCGGGAAGAAAAAAATGCTTCCTGGCATTAAGTATTCCCGCGAAGAGGGACGCCAGACCTATGAACAGGAGAAAAGGGAACACGGCCCTTGTAAGGCCGACGGCCAACTGCATTTTCGCCGGGTCCTGCGCAAAACCCATCGCGAATATGCGCACAATGATAGGGCTGAATATTATTCCGGCCAGGGTTACAAGCGACAATATGCCTGTAAAAACAACAAGAAGAGCGCCTGCAAGCTCTTCCTGCTCTTTTTTTGTCTTGTTTTTCAGCCACTCTGAGAAAACGGGGACGATGCCCGAACTCAAAGCCCCTTCGGCAAACAGCCTTCTCAATGTGGAAGGTATGCGCAATGCCACAAAAAAAGCGTCCGTTATCCAGGGATCGAAAAATTTAAATACGAATATTTCCCTGATGACGCCCAGCAGCCTGCTGAGCACAGTCGCCATTCCTATTATAACGACATTTTTTGCAAAATGATGTTTTTTCATCAATCTCCGATTCCGGCTTTGAAAACTAATTTAACTCTTGACAAGCACAGGCTCTTTTATTAAATTACCATATCTTTACAAAAACCGATTATAACATAACTTTATGGAGGTTAAATAAATATGCCAAATATCAGTTCCGCAAAAAAGAGAATGCGCAACAGCGAAAAAAAACGCCTGAAAAACAAGGCAATAAAATCTTCTATTAAAACACTTTCTTCAAAAATAATAAAGCTCCATCAAGAAGGCAAAAAAGATGAAGCGTTGAAAACATTTAAAGCCGTTTCATCCATAATAGACAAGGCTTCCGCCAAGGGAATAATCCACAAAAATACGGCGGGGCACAAAAAATCAAATTTATCTAAAATGTTCAAATAAGCCGTGTTTCGCCCGCCCATAACCATCGGGCGGATTTTATCCCGCTTCAGGCGCGGCAGAAGTCAATCAGCATTTTCTCGATAATCACCCTGACGGTCGCATCGTCGTTTTTTCTTACAGACATCAAAATCCCGGGAAAAGACCTGATCCTGTCTATTAAACCGGGCATACTGTATTTTTCGGATTCCTTGAATATCTTATCTATCTTCCATTTATCTTTCCCGCTGTTTATTTTTAACATCGAAGACATATCATCAACTGATATCTTATTCTGCGCCGCCAGCTTCGCCAATATCAGTTCAAGGATTTTTTTGTGTACTACCATGATTAATCCCGCGGCATCCTGGCCCCTGAACTCCATCTTCTGAAAAACGGCTATGGCTTTATTCATATTGCGCCCGATGATGTTATTTACCAGGTCCCAGAACTGGCCCTCTCCGCTTGACGCTATCTCATAAACATCATTATCCCCTATAACAGGCTTCTCATAAGAATAGGTTATCAGTTTTTCTATCTCTGCATTGACTATTGCGGAATTGTCGCCTATTAT
>JAFGBE010000189.1 GCA_016933315.1 Candidatus Auribacterota bacterium | reverse complement strand
GGAATGTGGGGCGGCGGAATGATGTTTAACAGTATTGTTGTCCAGCAGGCGGGAAAAGAGGTTCTGGACGAGTTCGGAATAAGTTACGATGAATATGAAAGCGGTTATTATACCGCCGATTCAATCGAAGCCGTTACAGCGCTCACTTACAAAGCGGTAAGAGCGGGGCTGAAGATATTCAACTGCATGAGTGTTGAAGATGTGATGATAGATGAAAAAGAAAACATAAACGGTGTTGTAATAAACTGGTCGCCTGTGGATATCGCCGGTCTTCACGTTGATCCTCTTTGTATAAGGTCCCAATATATCGTTGAAGCAACAGGCCATCCCTGCGAAGTTGCCAAAGTAATCGTGAGAAAAGTCGGCAAAAAACTCTTCACAAAAACGGGTGATTTAATGGGTGAAGGTTCAATGAACGCGGAAGCGGGCGAAAAGGCGATTCTGGACAACACAAAAGAGTTCTACAAAAACGCGTATGTCGCGGGAATGTCCTGCAACGCTGTTTTCGGCGCCCCAAGGATGGGCCCTGTATTCGGCGGAATGCTCCTTTCCGGCAAAAAGATTGCCGAAATAATAGCGTCTAAAATGGGTAAATAAAAGGGGTTTTACAGAGGCAATCCTCCAAGAGGTACAAAAACCTACAAATTGCGAATTCGCATTTCGTGCTATTACATATGAAACGCGAACTAAAACATTAATGATTTAAGATTGAAATCAGGGATTTAAGGATTATAATGGATTTATAAGTGGTAGAAAAACCCACAAATTACGAATTCGTATATTATATGTTAGCTGTTAATAAAGGAGAAGGTTAAATGAAAATGTTCGGAAGGACATATGTTATATTCACTATTGTACTTGCAGGACTTGTTTTTCACACAACAGTTGGGGCACAGCAATCACAAGAGAAGGCTTCGGGATCAAAGATACAAGTTGGTATATTTGATTCTCGTGCTCTGGCAATGGCCTATTATCGTTCGGAACCGTTCAATCGCCGAATAAAAGAGATGAAGGCTGAATGTGAAAAAGCGAAAGCACAAGGGGATGAGAAACGCGTTAAGGAGCTTGAAACTGAAGGTCCAGCGCTGCAGGAGTTGGCACACAAACAAGGCTTTAGCACTTGGCCTGTGGATAATATTCTGGAAAAAATCAAAGAAAAGCTTCCAGAAATTGCAAAACAAGCTAACGTTGATATAATCATATCCAAATGGACCATTGTCTACCAACGATCAGAAATTGAATTTGTTGATGTCACTGACCTAATGGTGAAACTATTTAATCCAGATGAGGAGACCCTAAAATTAGTTAAAGAAATTCATAAACAAAACCCGATTCCTCTTGAAAAAATCGAGGGGTATCAATGCAAGTAATCTCTTTGCAACACAGCTAGCTATGCGTTGTAGTGGATTGCCGGGAACAGCGCCCGGCACCGTCGCTTCGCTCCGGCCCTTTCACGGGCCGCTGAACTCAAACGTTAGCCCTCCCACACAGCCTCTCACAATAATTGACATAAATTTTTGAACCGAGTATAGTTGGAAAACGGCGAAATTCAGTATTTTTGAAATTCATATGTTTTTATATAAAAATTAGATAAATAAAGGGGGGATTGATATGCCGGAATTCGGAAGCCCGTTTTCGGGTTTAAAAAAAGACAGAAAAGTTACAAAGGAAGAGTTAATCCGCGCTGTCCGTTTTATGATAGCCGCCGAGTATGAGGCTGTGCAGTTGTATATGCAGCTGGCTGAGTCAACGGATAACAAACTTGCGCAGGAAGTACTAAAGGATATTGCCGATGAAGAAAGAGTGCATGCTGGAGAATTCTTAAGGCTTCTAAAAGAACTTGCCCCGGATGAAGAAAAGTTTTATAAGAAAGGCGCCGAAGAAGTGGAAGAAGAAATCGGAAAGATTAAAAAATAACAGGTTTTCTATCAAAGGTTCTAATTTCTAATGGGAGGTAAAAATGGCGTACAAATGTCCGAGATGCGGCAAAGCGGTTCAAAGAGGATATAGCGGCGGAGCCCAGGCGACCGCGGGGCTGGTCGGAGCCCTTTTCTATGCCGCTTTCGGGGCTTTTGAATGCAAAAGCTGCGGGAAAATTGCCCGAAATGAATTTCCTCCCGAGGACAGGAAGAAAATACTTCTCGGTTCAATGTTGCTTGTTGTCTCTGCCATTGCAGTTACCATAGGGTTGATTGCGCTTTTGGTTAATATGAAATAGCGTCCTTTAATAAATAACAACGGAGTTTTCAGATGAATAAGATTTTTATGTTGGTTGCGGTATGTTTTTGCTGTTCGGCGGTATGTTTTGCGGCGGATAATGATGTTGCCGAAGTAAAAGTCGGCGGCGTATCAATAAATGTCCCGGCGCCTTCGGCGGGGTTCGAGGAAGTCGGTTATGATAAGAGAGAATTCCTGGAAATAGCCGTCCCCCCGAATAACCGCCTGCTCAGCGCTTTTCTGACCGAAGACGATCTCAAGAAGTTTGGCACGGAGGAACTGGATTACCTTTCTCGGTATATGATGCTGCAGGTAGCCCGCGGCGCCGAATACATGGCCTGTGGCCCGGAAGATTTCAAAATCGTTGTTGAAAGCATGTCAGATGCGATGAACCAGGGAATACAGGATACCATAGATGAAGCCAACGCCGAAATATCAAAGCGGTTGAAAGCTATTAATGTCGATGAGATTAGGGTAGATAAACCGGAAATGCTCGGGAGAATATTTTCGATTACGGATGCAACCGCTTTTGCGATGATAATGTCCGTTAAAGAAAATGCAAGAACAACCAAAATGATTTGCGGACTCTGCACTCTCAGGGTAAAAAGCAAACTTCTTTTCGCGTATGTTTACTCCGAGTATAAGGATGAAGATTCCCTGAAGTGGGTCTGTAATACCGCTGAAAACTGGGCCAAGGCGCTGATAAACGCCAATCAGTAGAAAGCTGCGGAAAATGGCAATACTGGTTGAAAGGGACAACATAGGTATTTTCGGGAGGATGAATTCCGGAAAAAGCAGTGTGATGAATCTTATTACACAGCAGGAAACGTCGATTGTCGATTCCACGCCGGGAACCACTTCCGACACTAAAAATTCACTGATTGAAATACATGGTTTAGGCCCTGTTAAGCTTTTTGATACTGCCGGCGCCGACGAAAGCTCCCTTCTGGGCGACAAAAAAAGAAAAAAAGCATTTGCCGATTTAAAGGAATGCGATTTGGTTTTGCTTGTTATAGACCCATCCGCGGCAGATTTCCGAACGGAACTGGCGCTTATGGAAGAAGCCAGGTCCGGCGACAAGCAGATTCTGGTGCTTTACAATATTTTTCACCCTGCCGATGAGAAAAAAATCGATAAAATCGAAGAAAAAATGCCGGCCCTTAAATTCTATAAAAAACTGAGAATCGTTGCTGTCGACGAATCGTATCGGCAGAGACTTTTAAATTTTATAATAGAGAATTTCGATTCCAGGAATAAGCAGGTTCCTTTGTTTCCGTTTATCGAGAAAGATGAATATTATGTGCTTATCATACCAATGGATGAAGAGACCCCTCCCGGAAGATACCTCAGGCCCCAGGCTATGGCGGAAGAATATATCACCCGCAACTGGGCTTATCCGGTTTCGTTCAGGATGGATTTAGGAAAAGCGAGGGATAAAAACGGGGAGATATCCGCTAAAGAATATAAACGGTTCATTTCAGTAGTGGAAGGCCTGGGTAAGCGCCCCAAAGCTATTATCACAGATTCCCAGGCAATAGATATAATGAATAAGTGGTGCCCTGACAACATACGGCTTACAACATTTTCGATTACGATGATTAACTATATGAGCAGGGGCCGCCTGGATAACTTTGTCAAAGGCCTTGAAGCTATCGATAAACTGAAAAAAGGCGATAAGATCCTCATAGCTGAAGCCTGCAACCATTCGCGCATAGCAGAAGATATCGGCACAGTCCAGATACCGAACTATTTGAAGAAAGCAATTCCCGGTATTGTTATCGAACATGCTTTCGGCAGGGAGTTCCAGGAAGATAAAGCCTTGTTAAATTACAAGCTTGTTATCCACTGCGGAGGGTGTATGATAAGCCCTCAGAAACTGGCCTCAAGGATAAGAGACCTTGAAAACATAAAAGTCCCCTTTACCAATT
>JAFGBE010000188.1 GCA_016933315.1 Candidatus Auribacterota bacterium | reverse complement strand
ATACCGCCGCTCATTCCCGCGGCAAAGTTGATACCGGTATTTCCGAGTACCACGACAATTCCGCCTGTCATATATTCACAGCCGTGGTCACCAACGCCCTCAACGACAGCATTGATCCCTGAATTCCTTACACAGAATCTTTCGCCAGCTATCCCTCTTATATAAGCTTCTCCCCTGATCGCGCCGTAAAAAGCCGTGTTGCCGATAACTATATTTGCGGCGGGATCATACTTTGATTTTTTATATGGATATATTATTATCTTTCCGCCCGACAAACCTTTCCCCACATAATCATTGGCCATACCCTCAAGCTCAAAAGTTATTCCCCCGGCCAGCCATACCCCGAAACTCTGGCCCGCTACACCTGAAAACTTAACGCATATGGTGTCTTCCGGCAATCCGCTGTCTCCATAAACTTTGCAGACTTCACCGCTCAACATGGCGCCTGCGGCCCTGTCTGTGTTTTTAATAGCGACCATTTCCCTGACCGGCTTTCTGTCTATCAACGCTCTCTTGCATTTGCGGAGTAGCTTCTTATCTAGCACTTCTTCAATACCGTGGTCCTGCTTCTCAGTGCAATAAACATCCACACCGGCGGGAACTTCCGGCCTGTACAATATCCGAGAATAGTCAATCGCGCCGGCTTTCCACGGGATTATCTCCCTCTTTAATTTAAGGAAATCCGTTCTCCCCACCATTTCATCTATGGTTCTCACTCCCAGGGAAGCCATGATTTCCCTCAGCTCATGCGCGATAAAATGCATATAAGTAACAACATGTTCAAACCTTCCCCTGAAATTTTTCTGGAGCAGGTCATCCTGCGTCGCAACACCGACAGAACAATTGTTCAGATGGCAATGCCTCAGCATTACACAACCTAACACGATAAGGCAGGCTGTGCAAAAACCGAATTCTTCGGCCCCGAGCAAGGCCGCAACCGCAACATCTTTTCCCGTCCTCATTTGCCCGTCAGCCTGCAGCCTCACCCTGTTTCTCAAGTCATTCATAACAAGAGTCTGGTGTGTCTCTGAAATACCCAATTCCCACGGAAGCCCGGCATGTCTTATGGAGCTCAGAGGAGATGCTCCCGTTCCGCCGTCGCCGCCCGAGATTAAAATCATATCCGCATGGCCTTTGGCAACGCCCGCGGCAACAGTCCCAACCCCGATTTCAGAGACAAGTTTCACGCTTATTCTCGCAAAAGGATTTACGTTCTTCAGGTCAAATATTAACTGCGCCAGGTCCTCAATCGAATATATGTCATGATGAGGAGGAGGAGAAATAAGAGTAACCCCCGGAGTGGTGTACCTGGTACTGGCTATTACGACGCTGACTTTATGTCCTGGTAACTGTCCCCCTTCGCCGGGTTTCGCGCCCTGCGCTATCTTTATCTGAATCTCATCCGCATTCACAAGATAATTCGCAGTAACCCCGAACCTGCCGGAAGCTACCTGTTTTATCGCGCTTCTCTTCGAATGCCCGCTGTGAAGAGAAATAAACCTGGCGGGGTCTTCACCCCCTTCGCCGGTATTCGATTTCCCCCCGATCCTGTTCATCGCAAGAGCTAAACTCTCGTGCGCCGGGCGGCTTATTGAGCCGAAACTCATGGCTCCCGTAACGAATCTCCTGAATATAGCTTCCGGTTTTTCAACTTCCTTCAGTGGTATCGGTTTTCCCTGTACAAAATCCAACAGGCCTCTCAACGTCGCGGGATTGCCCTCCTGATTATTTATCATCGAAGCAAATTCCTTATACCTGTCATAATTTTCATGCCGCGCGGCATCCTGCAGTGCCGATATGGTGCCTGGGTTCCACATATGGAATTCCCCGTCTTTTTTCCACTGGTATATACCGCCGACGGGCAATGTATAATCGTTCCCGGACAACGCGTATGCCGACCGGTGCCTTTGAAGAGTTTCCTCGGCAATTACATCGATAGTCGCGCCTCCTATTCTCGATACTGTGCCTGTAAAACATCTTTCAATAACATCATCGGCCAGCCCCAGCGCCTCGAATATCTGCGCCCCGCGATAACTTCTCAGGGTAGAAATGCCCATCTTGGAAAGTATTTTCAATATCCCCTTATTAACAGCTTTAATATAGTTTTTCCTGGCTGTATCCGGGATTACGCTTATTTCTTTCTCGTTATACATCTTTTCCACCAGCTCAAACGCCATATACGGGTTTACACATCCGGCTCCATAGCCGAAAAGCAGCGCGAAATGATGCACTTCTCTCGGTTCGGCGCTTTCGAGGATCAGGGCGATTTGAGACCTGGAGCCGCTGTTGACAAGAGTTTGATGAACAGCCCCGACCGCAAGCAAGGCGGGTAAAGCGGCGTATTCATTATTTACCCCCCTGTCGCTCAGAACAAGGAAGGGGTACCCCTCTTTTACGGCGGCAACCGATTCGGTGCATATCCTTTCAAGGGCTTTGTGGAAATTCTTTGTTTCCCTGGCTTTGAATAAAATCGATATCGTCTTCGAATGCAGGCCTTTTTCCCTTATGTCTTTTATCCTGGAAAGATCATCATTTGCAAGAATTGGATGCTCAAGCCACAATTTACTGCAGTGAAGAGGTGTTTCATCCAGGAGGTTTTTCCTGGTTCCCATGTAGCATTCAAGGCTCATTACCAGTTCTTCCCTTATGGGATCTATCGGCGGGTTTGTAACCTGGGCAAACAGCTGCCTGAAATAATTGTATAGAAGCTGCGGGTTCCCGGATAGAACGGCATGAGGGGTATCGTTGCCCATTGAGCCTATGGGTTCTTCCCCTTTTTCTGCCATGGGTTTTACTAAAAATTTCAAATCTTCTCTAGTGTAGCCGAATGCTTTAAGAACTTTATGAAGATCCTCAGTCCGGTCGTCCCTCTTCCCCGGTTCCGGAAGCTTGCTTAGCTTCAAGAGATTTTCATCAAGCCATTCCTTATAAGGGCGGCGCCCGGAAACTTCCCTCTTGATTTCGTTATCTTCTATTATCCGCCCGGCTTCAGTGTCAACAAAAAGCATTTTTCCGGGTTCCAATCTTCCCGAAAAAGAGATATCCTCCGGTTTTATATCAAGCACTCCGACTTCGGAAGCCATTACGACCATATCATCTCTCGTAACAATATACCTTGCCGGCCTTAACCCGTTCCTGTCAAGGACAGCGCCTATCCTTAACCCGTCTGTAAAAGCTATTGCGGCCGGGCCGTCCCACGGCTCCATAAGACATGCGTGATACCTGTAAAAACTTTTGAGCTTCTCGTCCATCAGGCTGTCCTGTTCCCACGACGCGGGTATCAACATCATCATGGAATGAGCAAGGCTTCTTCCCGCCAAAACCAAAAGTTCAAACACGTTGTCAATTGACGCGGAATCACTGCCGTCCGGGACAATGACATGTTTTATTTTTTCTATATCATTCCCGAAATAATCACTGCTTAGAAGTCCCTCTTTTGCCTTCATCCAGTTTATATTTCCCCGCAGAGTATTTATTTCCCCGTTATGCGCAAGAAACCTGAACGGCTGGGCAAGGTCCCATGTCGGAAACGTATTGGTGCTGTACCTTGAATGGACAAGACATATCGCGCTTTCAATGTCTCTGTCATCAAGATCCGCGAAAAAACCCTTTAATTGTGAAGGCATTAAAAGGCCTTTATACGCAAAGGTTTTTGATGAAAGGTTTGTTATATAAAAAAAGGATTTCTGGGTAATGCCGGAATTGCGCACGGCGTTTTCAATCTGCCTTCTTATTATATAAAGCCTGCGCTCAAAAGAATCCGTATCTTTAATCCCGGGCCCCCTTTTAATAAAAACCTGTTCTATAACCGGCCTGGTGCTTTTTGCTTTTTCCCCGAGAACGGAATCATTTACCGGAACTTCTCTCCATCCGAGAAGATGCTGCTCTTCATGTTTTATGAATTCGGAGAATATCTTTTTGCAGAATTTTCTTTCCTCGGCAGCCTCGGGGAGAAACACCATACCCGAAGCGTAAAAACCTTTTTCCGGCAGGTCAATCCCGGTCTTTCCGCAGATCTTGGCGAAAAATTTATGAGGCGTCTGGATAAGAATTCCCGCCCCGTCTCCCGTTTTAGGGTCAGAGCCTGTGGCGCCGCGGTGAGAAAGCCTGTTAAGGACTTTAATTCCTTTGTCGACTATTTCCTGCGATCTTTTGCCATTAATATCACAGACAAAACCCACACCGCAGCTATCATGTTCAAACCTGGGGTCATAAAGTCCT
>JAFGBE010000187.1 GCA_016933315.1 Candidatus Auribacterota bacterium | reverse complement strand
TTTAGTTAATCAGGAGGTAAAATATGGAGAAAATATTAAAGTTGGGGCTCCCCAAGGGAAGTCTGCAGGAGTCTACTTTCGATATGCTGAGGAAAGCGGGGTATTCGATATCTGTTTCAAGCAGGTCTTACAAACCCGTGATAGATGACTCTGAGGTATCCGTTATTCTGATAAGGGCTCAGGAAATGGCCAGGTATGTTGAACAGGGTGTAATCGATGCGGGTATTACCGGAAAAGACTGGATAGAGGAATGCGGTGCAAAGGTTATCGAAGTTTCGAACCTTATTTACGCGAAACAGGGTTTAAGGCCGGTGAGATGGGTCTTGGCTGTCCCTGCCGATTCCACGATAAAGTCGGTTAAGGATCTTAAGGGAAAAAGAATCGCTACAGAAGCGGTGAACATGGCGAAAAAATATCTCAAGAAAAACGGCGTATCCGCTGAAGTTGAGTTTTCGTGGGGCGCTACGGAAATCAAGGCTCCTGAACTTGTTGACGCGATAATAGAACTTACGGAAACAGGTTCTTCCCTGAGAGCCAATAACTTGAGGATAGTTGATACGGTGCTTGAGTCTACAACAAGGTTTATTGCCAACAGAAAAGCATGGGAAGACCAATGGAAAAAAGCGAAAATTGAGAAAATAGCCCTCCTTCTGGAAGGGGCGCTTAAAGCCGCGGGTAAAGTCGGAGTCAAGATGAATGTCGCTGAAAACAGCATGGACAAGGTGATTAAAACGCTGCCTTCGATTACTTCCCCGACGGTTTCTCACCTTAACAAAAAGGGCTGGTTCGCCCTGGAAATTGTTGTTGACGAGAAAATTATCAGGGATCTTATACCGTCGCTGAAGAAAGCGGGGGCGCGTGGTATAATTGAATATCCTTTGAACAAAGTCATAGATTAAAACGTTTTATATAAGGAGGAAGCAAAATGCCCTGTGGCAGAAAACACAGAAAAGCTAAAATCAATAAGCACAAGCGAAAAAAGAGAAGCCGGGCTAATCGCCATAAGAAGAAATAAAGGAAGTGGTTTTTTTGAAAAAAGGCGCTATAATCTTAGCCGTGTATATGGCAATGTTGGGGTGTGTCTGCCCTTCCTACGCTTCGAAGAATATCATTAGTTTCTTTCCCGAAGAAGAAATCAATGTCCTCAAGCTTAATTCTACCCTGGCGAAAGCTCATTATCTTGCGGGAATGAGGTATGAAGCGCTCGGAGACATGGAGAAAGCTCTGCTCGAATATGAAGAAGCTTTTGAAAAAGACCCTTCGAATTTCAACGTGCTTTTGAGGTTGGGCAACGCCCAGTACCGTCTTAAAAAATTCGCTGAAGCCCAGAAGACTTTTGAAATAGCTTCTGAGGCGTTCCCCGAGTTTTATCTGGGGCATATAATGCTGGCGACTATTTATTATGCGCAGGGGAAGGTAAGCGATTCGGAAAGGACTTATAAAAAAGCTATCTCGAGCAATCCCGGGGAGTTAGCTGCCTACGTCGGATTGGGCTCTTTGTACATACAGGAAAAGAGAATAGCGGACGCGATAGAGATTCACAAGAAAGCGCTGAGATTTTTTCCGGAGGACGCCACTTTATATTTTAAGATAGGGCTGCTTTACAGCAAGGAGAAGAAGTTAAACAAGGCCATCGAATACCTGCTGAAATCATGCGAGCTTGACCCTGAATGGCTTCAGGCAAAGCTGGCACTTGCGGTTGCCTATGAGATAAACGAGCAATATGAAGACGCAATAAGAATATACAAGGAAGCTATTTTAATAAACCCGAGCGATGTCAACATTTACAGGCGGCTTGCGGAATTGTCGGATTTCAAAAACAACCTGGCAGATGCGGAAAAATACTACAGCGTTCTGGTTTATCTCGACCCCGCCAACCTTAGAAATTATATTTCCCTTGGAAGTATCTATCTTCAGGAGAACAAGTTACAGGACGCGTTGAGTATCGTGCAGAAAGGGAGAGAAAAAAACTTCGAAGTTCCGGAGTTGTTCCTGCTGCTCGGCCTTATCTATTTTAAAATGGGAGAGACAGACCAGTCCATAGACGCTTATTTAAGGGCAATTGAGCTTGGCGGAGACAGGTCTTCGGTTTATTTTCATCTGGGAGCCGCGTACGAGCAGGCTGGGTGGTATGAGAAAGCGGTTGAGACGTTTAAGTATGTGATTGAAAATGATCCTGAAAACGCAAATGCGATGAATTACCTGGGGTATATGTATGCGGAACACGGCGAAAACCTTGAAGAAGCCGTCCGCCTTATAAAAAAAGCCATTGATAAAGACCCTGAAAACGGGGCTTTCATAGACAGCCTGGGATGGGTGTACTATAAACAGGGCCGGCTCCTGGAAGCGACGCGGCTTTTGAAGAAAGCAGCAAAGATTGTCGGCGATGACCCGGTTGTTATAGAACACCTGGGAGATGTCTATTATAAGAGGGGGATGAAAGAGCTTGCGATAAAGCACTGGAAGAGATCTCTGGAACTTGATCCCGCCAGAGACGAATTAAAAGACAAATTAGAAGAAGTTAACGATTGAAAGTTTTTGCACCTGCCAAAATAAACTTATTTCTGGAAGTCCTTTCGAGACGAAACGACGGATATCACGACATTGAAACGCTTATAGTTCCCATTGCGCTGTTTGATGAGCTTGAAATATCATTGACTGAAGAAAATATTGTAGAAGTGGTATGTGATATTAAGGAGCTCTCCGGGACAGGGAACCTCGTTTACAAGGCCGTATCTTTGTTGAAGTCTCTTTTTCCCGGAAAGATCGGCGGTGTCCGCGTTTTTTTAAAAAAAAACATACCTGTGGCAGCTGGTCTCGGCGGAGGCTCCAGTGACTGTGCTGCTTCAGTAAAATTTTTGAATACCGAGTGTAATTTAGGCTTAAGCGATGGGAAACTCAGAGAAATCAGCTCGAAGCTTGGAGCGGATGTCCCGTTTTTTATTGACACGAAGAGCGCTGTTTGTCATGGTATAGGAGATATATTAAAACCTTTTGAAATAGGTTTCAAAATGCATTTTCTTCTGGTAAATCCAAATGTAACATTGTCCACAGCCGAGAGTTATACAAGTCTAAAATCATTCTTGACAGGCCAGACTAAAAGCATTAACATATTACTTCGCAGCCTGAAAAATCATGACATAGAAAATTCGGCAAAAAATATGTTTAACAGGTTGCAAGGGGTTTGTGAAAAGAAAATACCTTTTGTAACTGATATTATTGATGCTCTTTATAAAAATAGCGCTTTGAAGGCAATGGTGTCCGGAAGCGGGCCAACGGTTTTCGGACTCTATAGAACAGCATCTGATGCTCAGCGTGCTAAAACATCCATTCTTGAACATTACGGCAGCAAAATTTCCATATTTGTTGTTGAATCTTTTTAATGTGTGTTCAAAAATATCTGTCTGGGGGGATTGATCATGGAAATTACTGAGGTCAGGGTAACTTTAAAGGAATCGGAAGACAAAAAACTTAAAGCTTTTGCGACAATTACCTTTGATAATGCTTTTGTCGTGAGGGATCTTAAGGTAATCGAAGGGAAAAAGGGCCTTTTTGTGGCAATGCCCAGCCGGAAAGTCACATATCCATGCACCAAGTGCGGGCACAGGAATGCTTCAAAAGATAAATTCTGCGCTAACTGCGGCTCCAAAATAATTCCAAGAAGAGAAGAAAAATTCGATGATGAAGGCCGTCAGAATGAGCATCGTGATATTGCTCACCCCATAACGCCTGAATCCAGGGAATATATACAGAGCAGGGTAATCGATGCTTATAAAGAGGAGCTTCAGAGGACCGGCGAGAATCAGTCGGCACAGGCTGCGAGGGGTTCCGATTACTGATTTTCATTTTGTTGGTTGACAACGTTTTTTGTTTTTTATATAATCCGGTGTTTTGAGTATCCTTTGGTTTTAAGAGGATTTTACCCACACTCAGAGAAGGAGCGCGATATTCTTATCGGCTGTGGGTTTTGTTCCACAGCTATTTTTTTTGTTCTTTAGATTGCCCGGTAGTGTAATGGTAGCACAAGGGTTTTTGGAGCCCTCTGTCTAGGTTCGAGTCCTGGCCGGGCAGCCAAATTTGGGCTTCGCAAAAACAGATGTCTTGAAGTGTTTTGATGGACGTCCGGATAAAGGGATTTTTCATATAAGATTCAACGGCATGTTTACTTTGCAGTGTATAAATGTAATATGAATGTTAACAAGAAAAAATCATTAATCTTTAAACAGTTTTGTAAAAGCTGGGGTGATGGTTCTATGAAAATAATAACCGGAAATGCCAATCCTGAGTTATCTGAAAAAATCGCGAAAAATCTTAAAACAAAGCTGTGCGGGTGCGATGTTAAAACATTTCCCGAAGGCGAAGTAATGGTCAAAATACTGGAAAATGTCAGGGGCAGGGATGTTTTTATCGTCCAGCCTATCTGTCCGCCTAAAGTGAATGATTATTTAATGGAGCTTCTTGTTATGATTGACGCCGTGAGAAGATCTTCGGCGGACAGGATTACAGCGGTTATTCCCTATTACGGCTATGCGAGGCAGGACAGGAAAGACCAGCCCCGCGTACCTATAACAGCCAAGCTGGTAGCGAATATTATCACTGCAGCCGGCGCCGACAGGGTTTTAACGATGGACCTTCACGCCGACCAGATACAGGGATTCTTTGATATACCTGTCGATCATCTATATGCTGCCCCCGTATTCATAGATTATTTCAGAAAGAAAAATCTGGGGGATGGGGAGATAGTTATTGTTTCCCCGGATGAAGGCGGTATAAAAACGGCTCATGCCTGGGCGAAAAGATTAAACGCAGCACTGGCGGCGATAGATAAAAGAAGGATAACAGGGACAGAGACCCAGGTGTACAACATAATGGGAGCAGTTAAGGGCAAAACGGCAATAATAGTGGATGATATAGTAAGCACCGCGGGGTCGTTATGTGATGCGGCTAAGATGGTGAAAGAACAGGGAGTAAAAGAGGTTTATGCAGCAGTTTCCCATCCCGTACTGGCGGGCCCGGCGCTGGACAGGCTGAACAATTCCGTAATAAGCAAACTTCTTGTGACGGATACGATTCCCCTGGGAGATAAATTGGCCGACTGCCCCAAATTAGAGGTCTTATCCGTGTCCGGATTGCTTGCGGAGGCCATAAAGAGAATTCACGAAAATGAATCAGTCAGTTCTTTGTTTATTTGATTAAAATTAATTAGGAGGATTAGAAAATTATGAGTGAAGTTCATCTGGATGCACAATTGAAAGAGGTCAGCGGCACGGGAAGTGCCAGGGCTTTCAGAAGGATGGGAAAGATACCGGCTGTGGTATATTCGCACAGAGAAAAATCGGTTCCCATTGTGGTTGACGAAAAGCAGTTCAACAAGGCCACACATGGACACAGCGGAGAAAACTTT
>JAFGBE010000186.1 GCA_016933315.1 Candidatus Auribacterota bacterium | reverse complement strand
TATAAAACATATTGTTTTCCTTATTCACAAACCACATCCAGTCGACATTTTTATATATATCGTCCGCCAGTTTCTCTATCTCAGTGCCTTTAAAATACTCGCCCGCGGTAATCACGCCCGCGATGAAAGGAGACGTGTCGGATGCGTATATTCCTTCGGAGCGTATCCATTTGCCCGTATAAAGATTCACCCAGTGATAGTGATGGCCGTGTTCGTCTTCGACGGTTATTTTGCTCGGGTTTCCCGGATAAGCGATAAAACTTTGCAGCGTCTTTAAAACCCTGTCGTAGGCTTCTTCATAAGTTATCCAGCCCTGCTCGTGAGCGATACAGATAGCGGCAAGCCCGAACCCGACAACAGAGTTGCTGCAGTTACGGTTGCCTGTCGCGTCGGGGATAAGCCCGTTTTCAGGATTGGCTTCATCCCAGAAATATAAAAATGTCCTTCTGGCGACTTCTTTGATCAGCTCATCTTTTTCTGCATCGTCACCGGCATAACCATAACCGCACAGCGAAAAAATAACCGCTGTTAAAATTACAATGTTGATGATTTTTAAAAACATTTATATCCCCTTTACTGATAGTAGATTTTAACTTCTCTCGTTTCAGGAGGAACAGTTATCTTCTCCGTCAGAACACCTTTCAGCGGAACACCGTTAACCGTAACACCCGATATTTTTTTCTTCAAAGGAGAACAGATCACATACCCCGCTTCGGGCGGAGAGTTATTGTTAAATGAAATTTTTATGAAACCGTCTTTTATAAAGCTTTCGACCTTAAAGTTCACATTGCCGAAATATGTCGGAGCGTTTTCAATTTCTATCACTTTGCCGTCATCAAACCATTTTTCGGGAACACAGGATAACAGCAGAAGAGAGCCGTTCTCTTCGCGCAGGAGCATATTCCTTAAAAGCAACACATAATAACCCGCCACCCATCCGTGAGGGACGTCTCCGATTATCCCTTCTCCTATTCTCCTGAAACCCTGTTCATCCTCAACGCTCGGCATAGCTTCCATCCATCCGCCCGGACAGGATAAATTGCTGATGCTCCACTCAAGGCTTTTTAGCGCTACACCTTCCATTCCGACATACATAAGGGGATGGACAATCATTATATTGTATCCCCAGAAAACCTGCTCATACTCAACATACCATCCTCCGTCATAACCGGAAAACTTTCCCGCTACATCCCAGTAATGCCTGTATGAGCGGGCAAATAAATCCTTCGGAACATCTATTCCCAGGCTCTGCCCGGGGAAAAGCGGCGTGCGGTGGGAACTGCACATCTGCGCTTCACCGAGTATCCGGTGGTCGGGATCGATTTTTCTCTCTTCCGGCGGCCAGTAATCGGCAAAAGCCGGCATATAAGATATATTTTCTCTTTCCATAACTTTCTCAATGCTGGCAAGCGTGCATTCCCTGAGGCTGTTATATTCTTCTTCCATCCACCGGGCATCTTCTTTTTTTCCGAGGACTTTTGCCGCTTCCGCGCCGGCCTTAAGCCCTATCATAGTCCACCAGTTATCCTGGTATAGATGCGACGGAAGGTTGAAATTATCCTGGCTCACCGACGGGGGCAAAAGCCCGTAAAGCACGCTGTCCTTAAGTCCGGGTTTCAGGTTCGGTTTCCTTTTATCCCTTATGATTTCGCAGGCTTTCAGTATTCTCGGATACACGCTTCTCAGATATTCTTTATCTTTTGTCATCCTGTAATGTTCAAAAAGAGCGAAAGAGCTTCCTCCAAGGCCGTCTAAATAACCATCTCCCTCGTTATATGTAAAGTGTTTCAGCGCGCCCTGCACCAGCTTGTTCAAGCCTACCTTATCAAGCGCGCCCGCCATCTCGACAGCGTCGTGAAGGAAAAATGTTTTGTAGGCAAACGGCCCCGGGTAAATTTCATCGCCGTTCATCATAATCAGCATATAATAAACGGAAGAGTAGAAACAGTCTTCATAGCGCCTGTCGGGAACCGTGAGCTTAAGGGGAACAATCCCTTTCCAGAACGCTTTCGCGAGTTCAAGGTTTCTTTCAAAATCCAGGTTTAATATTTCATCAGCCCTTAATTTCCCCCCGTCTTCAGAGGGAACCATGACACAATACGATTTTTCCTCTCCCGAGCCTATCTCCGTCTTATAAACAGCAAGTCCTTTTGCTCCGGAATTGTCGTCCCTGAGCTCATTACCCGAATTAATAACCCTGTAACCGGCAAATTCAGGGGCATCAGAAGCGCAAACGTTTACTTTTTCTTGCAAAAATATACTGTCTTTTCCATCCACCCTGATAATGTCCCCGTTGCGCAATTCAAGGGTTTTCACGATGACTCCCCATAATTTCAGCATAGGGTTTGTCCCGACATTTACATATATTAAAAACTTTTTAGGGACAGAACTTTCATTTTTAATTTTTATGGAAGAAAAGTTAACCATTGCGCCCTGCCTCTCGAGCCGCGCGAAAATTTTTGTTTCCGCCTTGAATCCGTCGCCCGTCCAGCTGACTATATTTACCGGAAGTTTTCCTTCCTCCAGTTTCCAGTCAGTCGGCATCGTCTCGGGCGTATATAATTTTTCTCTTTCCATATCATATACCCAGAAACCCACACGGAAAGGATGGGGTTCGGGGCCGAAAGACCCGTCCCTGCCCACAAAAGTATTATATTTAAAACCTTCCCATCCCGTAAGCCCGCGCACTATGTCAAGATTGCTTTTCCCCGCAATATCTGTCCAGTCCCTGAATTCGATTTCCCTGATTTCAGACC
>JAFGBE010000185.1 GCA_016933315.1 Candidatus Auribacterota bacterium | reverse complement strand
TTTGTACTGGAATGGTTTTAAGAAATAATTCCTGAATTTTCTTTTGACTACCATAATAAGTAAATTATATCACCAATCAAACGATTATCAACTTTTTTGTTTCTCTTAATTTGCGGCCCTTGAACGTTTCATTCTCCTGCGCGTCTTCCTTGAGGGAACTTTCTCTTTCTCCTTCTCCCCCGCCCCTTCTTTCAGTTCAACACCGCCGACTCTCTCCGCGAGGGACGCGCAGGCAATATAGTAAACCGTCTGGGGCAGCCAGTATTCCCTGCTGTTCCAGCTGTTTCCCCACGTCGGGAAATCGTTCCGGCCTCCCCCTATGCCGTTAGGCATGCCCCCGGGGATGCTTCCCGTCCCCATATTTTCAGGCATCAGGGGAGGATTGTTTTGCCCGAGTCCCATTATCATGCAGTAATTAAGAGGGTTCTGTCCGTTTATCCATTGCAGCTGGTCCGTGCCGACGTCATAGAGCTTCCTGTCGGACATCACCTTCGCATACTCAACGGCGAAAAGTCCCAGCGCCCCATGGTCGCAGTTAAGCGCATGCAGCTTTATCCAGGAAGATGCCGGGGGGAAATACCTGACCTCATACCCGTTTTCCGTATTTTCAAGTCCGTGGGCAAATTGCCCGTAAGGGGACTGAGAGGCCATCTTTACTATGTAATTATCCGCGAATATCTTCAAAGCCTCCTTAATTTCCTTTTTCAGTTCCTTGCTCTCCGTCAGGGAATACAGGTCCAGCAGTCCCATATATATTCCCAGGTTATGAAAGACTTTATACTGCTGGTCCTTAAAGACATAACCGTTTACGCTCTCGCTGAAATCCCCGTATACTTCCTGCGGCGTAAGGTTCCTGTCTTTGACCTGCCTTCTTAAAAGCTCCGACGCCCGCGCCTCGGCATCCTTAAGGAAGTTTGTCTTTCCGGTGGCCTTGTATAATTCAACCGAAGCCCATACGGCATTGCCTATATCCGATGTCGTCAATATCGTGTAACCGGAAAACGCGCTATAAGCTTTCTCGGCCGCCTTAATACATTTTTCGGCCATGTCGGGAGCGTCCTTCCCGTAACTTTGAGACGCGCGGGCCAGGCCGACGACATAAGTGGACAGGTAATTAAAACTTTTCCAGAAATATAATTTTCTTTTGCTTTTATCCCCGGACGGCCGCAGGTCCGTAACAAAAATATCGTCTCCGGGATGTATCCCAGACCATACGTCGCCGTCATCCCTCTGCATATCGACACACCATTTGACGCCGTGGTTCAGGAGGAAATATGTTTTATCCTTATTCTTCCCGTCTTCAAGGTTATCATAGAGTTCCGCGAGGCAATAAACCACATGCGGCATAGACCACATTCTTATCGCGTAATCGCCTGTGGCATCCATAAAGCCGCCCGTGACTTCATCATTTAGGTAAGTATCAATGCCCGCTGCATATTTTTCCAGGAAATCAAGCTGGATAGGTATCGCATCTTCCGTAAAAATATCTTTCTTGACGGCAAAAGGATATGTCTCAAGGGTTGTTTCTTTTCCGTTCAAATCTATTTTAGCGCGTATTTTATACCTGCCTTCAGGCGAGAAAGAGGAGAAATCCCCTTTAAAAAACACGCCCGGCCATTTATAACACCCGGCTTTTTTCATTTTTCCCTGATACTCAGGCGCTCCGTTTTTATCCAGGTTGAGCAGTTCAAAGCCGGGTTCGGGCCCCTCGTACTTACAATTCCTGATCCACAGGACGACAAATTTTGACTCATCCGGCAGATAACCTATCTGGCTTGCGCTCAGGGTCAGTTCAGGTTCCTTGACCGGTTTCCCGGAAAGAGAATTCTGTATATAATATTTCGTATTGCGCAGGATTTTCCGGATATCCTCGCTTGCGAGAGAATTTTTCCTTTTGCCGCCGGGAAGCGCCGCGATATACACGGCATACCCTTTGCCGAATTTGTTCAGTGAAACCGCGACAACTTCATCCTTCACTTCCTTATATTTCTTGCCCAGCGTCGAAGAATATTTCGGGAAGACAGCCACCGCGGTCGCGGTATCCGGACTGCAAACCCAGCAGTAAGATGTCTCCCGCCCGAAAGATATTTTTTCATCAAGGCCGTCGGTAAGTTTTTCCCCTGTCTGCTTATTCACAGCCTTCAGATAAAAGAAATTATTATTGGAACCGCTTGTCGACCACTCGTCGCACGGGACGGGGGAAATACCGAATACATCGCCGAACTCCCATATGTTAACCCACTCTCCCTCTATATTCCTCGAAAACTCGCCGATGGATATCAGCAGCCCGCCTCTTTCGACAAAGCTCTTGATTTCATGGACCGAGGACAGGCTGAGGGCAATTGTATCCACTGAATATAACGCGAGATAATCGTCAAGTTTTCCGTTGAAAATATCCGCTTCGTTTATAAGGTCGCACTGGTAACCGAAAGATCCCAGTATATCTTTAAGGTTCTTTACTTCTTCTCCGTAAACCTCGGGGCCGAGCGTCCAGTCATTCGCGGCGGAAAACTCCACAGTCGATTCGGCGTTCAGGACAGCGATTCTGGGAAGGCCGGCAAAAACAGGGAAGGAGAGCATCATCACTGAAAGCATCACGGCGCAGAAAGTCTTGCTGTGCATTAAAAATTCCCTTTCAAAGTCTGGTTTTCGATGTTTTTTATTTCTTCCTTCAGCGCTTCCGGAAGAGCAAGTATATCAACATCCATAAATCCCCTTATTATCAGGGACTGGGCTTCTTCCTCTGAAAAACCCCGCGAGCAAAGGTACTCGATTTCTTCTTTGCTTATCTTTCCTATGGCCGCCTCGTGAGACATATCTATATCGCGCCACTCGGTTTCAAGTTCCGGGATGGCGTGTATGGCCCCCTTTTCGGACAAAACAAGACCCCTGCATTCGAGATGGGCCCTGACATCCCTGTTTTCGGCTTTAAGGTGCCCGCGCGCGATTATCCTGCCGCCCAGGCTGACCGCCCTTGAAATAATTTCGGCGCTCGTATTCCTTCCCCTTAATATAACCCTTGAACCGATATCCTGTAAAGACCCCGGATGCGTAAGCATAAGCGAATTGAAACTGGCTTTCGACCCGTCGCCCTGAAGGACGGCCGTGGGATACATCTCTATCTCTTTAACGGGTTTCAGGCAAATATAATTGGATACAAAAGTCGCATTTTCTTCAAGCACTGCAATGCTCATGGGCTTAACGGAAACATTTTCTTTCCAGGCATGTATCATGGTGAAATTCAGATACCCTCCCTTTTTCACATAAAATTCGGATATCCCGAGATGGAAGGCTTCATCAGCCGCTTTGGAAGCGGAACAACCTGTTATTAAATATACTTTCGCGCCTTCCTCTACGATAATAAGGTTATGCACTTTCTGTTTAAAACCCCGCTCTTTCAAAAAAAGGCACGCCTGAACGGGCATTTTTACGGTCTGTCCTTTTCTTACCCTGATAAAGTAACCGCCTTTTGTGTCTTTAGGAAATTCTTTTTTAAGAATGCCGAAATTCTTCCCGAGATATTCTTTCGCTTCAGGGTATTTTTTCAAAGCCTCCTCTGTGCTTAAAATATCAACGCCTTCCATCATAGCCTTCGAAAACAATATCTCGCTGTCCTGCTGGAGAAAACTGCCCGAGCGCGTCTTCTCGGACAAATCCATGCCTGAAGACGTTATATTCGGCGCATCCGACGGGTCAAAATTGGCTTTCAGCTCATTTGATGGCATACGCATCCTTTGCACCTTTCATATCCCTGTTCTCTTATCGTCTTGAACATCTCTTTAGGGCTTCCTACACACCAGAACTGCTTGTTCAAAAGGACACAGCCCCTCTGGGACTTGACGTAATCCAGAATATAACCCGTATGTGTTATTATAAGAGCCGATTTGCCCTCTTTGCCCAGATACTCGCTTAAAACTCTTCCCATTATCGAGATATTTTCTATATCAACACCGGATTCGGGTTCATCAAGTAGAAGCATGTCCGGATTCTGCAGCATCAACTGGAAAAGTTCCGCCCTTTTCATTTCCCCGCCGGAAAAACCCAGATTGATATCCCTGTGAAGATGTTTTGCGAGCGACAATTCTTCGGAAAGGCTTTTTATCTTTTTCGCGTCTTTGTTGAGGAAACCGGCTATCTGCTCAAGCTTTACCCCTCTTATCGCCGGGGGATGCTGATACATAAGCCCTAACCCCATCTTTACTCTTTTTTCGGTAGCAAGCCGGTTTATTTCCTTTCCTTTAAATACAATGCTGCCGTTTGTAACCGGGTAGCCCTGAAAACCCATAATAGCTTTTATAAGTGTGGATTTTCCGCTGCCGTTCGGCCCGAAAAGGATTAATGTCTCGCCTTTCTTTATGGTGAGATTGATATCCTCAAGTATCCTTTTGCCTTCTATATCAACGCTTAAATTTCTTATTTCCAGCATATTATCCCCGCCGTTTAATATAAATTATATGATTTGAACAACAGAAAACACATTGGTAAATTATGCGCCCGCAACACTTTTTTTTCAACCCTTATTTATCCGTGTTCCCCCTGATAACAGTCAAAAAAGAAGCCGCGGCAAACATGGGCCGCGGCTTCTCGCAGAAAATGAGCGGGAAAAGCGTTAAATATACGAAGGTCTCTTCGAAGTCCCTATATAGGCATCGTCAAAATACACGGTCCCGATATTTCCCGTTCCGTTATTATTCCATAAAACGAGCGTGATTTTGACTTTTGTCGTATTCTCGGGCACGACTGTCTCGACTTTCATTTCATGCCAGTCATTAGTTCCCGTCTCTCCCGAACTTTCTTT
>JAFGBE010000028.1 GCA_016933315.1 Candidatus Auribacterota bacterium | reverse complement strand
CGATATCCTCTTTGCCGGCCATTCGTATTTTACCCAGGCGTTTTTTCAGCCTGTTGAGGCCGCTGACTGTCAGATAATCCCCGTTATAGGCAAGTGTCTTGACTTTCGCGCTTTCGCATAACTGCAGTATGGAGCCGGCAAAATCGTTTGATTCGACGGCCCTGAAGAGCCCCCTGGTATTATTGCGGATTGACCCGTAATACCTCGCGTCTGTGATGAGGACGGGCTCAAGCGCGTGTTTCAGGACCAGGATGACGGCTGTTGTGCCGCAAAAGCCCGACAGGTACCGGATGTTCTTCAGATCGGTTTCAAGAAAAGCATCGGCGGAAGCCGATTCAAGGATTTCTCTGGTTAACGAGGTCATTTGTTTTCGATTGTATAAATCGCGGCAAGGAGCCCGAGTATGTAACTGTATTCCCCGAACCCCGACACCTGTCCCTTTGCGACAGGCGCGATCAGGGACTTATGCCTGAATTCTTCCCTCTGGTATATGTTGGAGATATGCACTTCGATGACAGGGATATTTATAGACGCTATCGCGTCGCGTATGGCCACGCTCGTATGCGTGTATGCCGCGGGATTGATGACGACCGCGGCATATGATTTTTCAGCCTGTCCCAGTTTATCGACTATCTCGCCCTCGTGGTTTGACTGAAAAAAATCCAGTTCCGCATTTTTTTCTTTGGCAACGCGCGTCATCTGTTTGTTTATATTTTCCAGCGTCTTGCTGCCGTAAATGTCTTTTTCGCGCTTTCCCAACAGGTTCAGGTTAGGCCCGTTAATAACGAGAATTTTCATTTTTATCTCCCCAGCGTTATTTTTTTCTGCACCTGAAAAATTAATTCGTCCAATCCCTGCATTTCAGGTTCCAGCGCCGCCGCTTTTTCCAGGTTCGCCATAGCCTCGCCGTAATTTTTTATTTTATCATAAAAAAGCCCCAACTGAAGATAATAAAACGCTTTTGTCGGATAGCAGGAAATCGCCCGGCGCAGCTCAAGTTCTATTTCATCGGCGGGCAGTTTGCGGCCGCTGCTCAAATACAGGTCTTTTACGGCGGTCGCTATTTTAAAATGATAATACCCCGTCGTGGGTTCAAGCCTGGAAGCATCCCTGAAGTCAGCGAGCGCTTTTTCGTAATACCCCATATATTCGTAAAGAGAACCGCGGTATTCCCTCAGCTGGGCGTTTTCCGGGTCGGATATTATGGCCCTGTTGATAAAGTCCAGCGCGGAGGCTTCCTGTTTTTCCTGGAAAGCCCTGCTGGACTGCTCGAGCAGATCGGCGGAATCCACTATCGATTTCGAATAAGAGTATGAAAATATGAACGCGGCCAGTATTACCGCCAGAGACAGGGCGATGACAGCCCTGTTTTTCGCCAGGTTTAATGCCGGCCGGGCAATATTGTTTCTCGAAATGAAAACAGCCGACAGAAAAAAAAGAGCGGAGCTTATTCCGGGGATATACAAGACAAACTCCCATGCGCTGTCTATCAACAGCCCCGCAACGCCCATGAATATCCCAAGCATAAGGTAATTATCGCTTTTGCCCAGGTCCATGCGCATACAGTTTTTCGCCATATTGAAGATGATTATGACTATGGCGGAAATGTAGAAAAAGAACCCGGTTATGCCTGTCTCGGCGAGAAACTGAACATAATCATTATGGGCCATCTGAGTTTCCTGGGCTTCCGGAAGCTTGTATTTCGGATAAAAAGCCCCGAAAGCGCCGCTTCCCACGCCCAGCAGCGGTTTTTCCTTCACCATCTCAATCCCGGCTTTCCAGTAATCGAACCTGACTTTGGCCGATGCCCGGGGCGAACTGAAGAAATCGCCCTTATATTTCTGGAACAGCAGAGCGGACGATACCAGTATGACGATGATAACGGTTATCATTGCCAGCGCGAGCGAGCGCATCCTGCTTCTGGAACGGAAGAAGGCAAACAGCAGGTAGAACACAGACATTATAAGAAATGCCAGGAGCCCGCCTTTTGAAAATGTAAGGTATAATGCTACGACCACTGTAAGGGGCGAAATGATGATTCCCGCAAGGGCCGGGAAGAACAGCATGGGCTTGAACATATACAGCGAAAATAACAGCGAACACACGGAAGCGGCTATGATAATGTTGCCGTATTTCCTGTAATCCCTCTCTTTTATGGTTTTTATGAATACCGAGAGCACCACAGGAAAAGTGAGCACGAGAAAACCCGCCAGCGCGTTGGGATACACAAACAGGGAGAAGACCCTGTTGCGGGAGAGCCTTCCGAGCAGGCTGCTCGAGAGATGCTTAGCCAGCCCTGTTTTCTCCACCCAGTCCCTTGTTTCCTGAAGGCCGTAGAAATACTGGTACAACCCGTAAAGCGAAATAAGTATAACCGACGCGGCCATGACATAAATGATAAAGTTATATGATTCTCTTTTTTTGAAATAGTTGAAAACCGAAATATATACGACTATCCATGTGATCTGGTTGACAAGCAGGTTCCTTCCCCTCCACGGAACAGATGAAAGCCGGCTGGACAGCAGGGAGACAAGAAAAAACGCCAGCAGCAGGCAGGCGATGATATCCATTACAAAGGCCTCTTTCTCTATTATATTCCTGGCGTATATCATTATTAACAGCAGGAACCACAGGACCAGGAAAACATAATTAGACCTTGGAAACACTATGCCGCTGAAAAAGGGCCTTGCGAAAACCACCAGGGACATGGCGGATATGATGGCCAAATCCAGGACCCTGGCGGGCCTTACCATCCAGGAAAGCAGTTTAATCCTTTTTTCTTCCATTATGCGCCCCGTAATATTCAAGTATGCCGATTATAAAAAGGATTAAAAAAACCTGCAGCAAAATCAACAGCGACGAGAAAAGTCTGTCTATTTCGGGAAGTATTATCGCCGCGATGCCGGTGCACAGGCAGATTATATAAATAAAGATTATCGCCGCCTTATAAGAGAACCCGAGGCGCATCAGCCTGTGCGAAAAATGATTTTTATCCGCGGCAAAGATGGAAACGCCCTTGTACAGCCTTACGATAATGACGGAAAAAGTATCATACAACGGGACCGCGAGGACGACAATCGGCATCAGGATAGGGAATAATGTCCTGCTCTCGGAAGTATAGTAGGTCCCCAGCGTGGTAAACACCGCGAGTATGTAACCTAAGAACATACTGCCCGCATCCCCCATGAAAATAGTAGCTTTGTGAAAATTAAAAAAGAGAAAGCCCATCAGTGTGCCGGCGAGGATAAACAACATTGAAGAAATGAAAAGTTCCTTTGACGTCAGCGATATGACGCCGAAAACAACGGTGGCTATCAAAGCGACGCCTGCCGACAGGCCGTCGGCGTTATCCAGGAGGTTAAACGCGTTTATAATCAAAAAGAACCATACGTACGTGAAAAGGATTGACATGGCGTTATTCCCTAAAAACAGGCTTATCTTTATGCCGCTTACGATAGGGACAGTGGCCGCCGCGAGCTGCAGTATGATCTTCATCGCCGGTTTCAAATCATATTTGTCGTCATATAAGCCGGCCAGCACTATCAGCGCCCCGCCTAAAAAGATGGCCGAAAGCTGCGGCAGTTTGGCTACCATACCGCTGTAATTCGGCAGGAAATAAGTATTCAGGCTTTCAACAAAGCCGTACCTGGCGTTAAGCGCTATGAATATGATTGCCAGCGCCGTTATCAGGAAGATATTCAAAAATATCGAGAGCCCGCCGAGCAAAGGCACTTTCTGCGTATGTATTTTCCGTGATGACGGGACGTCGATGAACCCTGTTTTCAACGCCGCTTTTTTGCACAGGATTGTCAGGGCCGCCGAAGACAGCGCCGATACAAAAGCCAGCAATATCATTTCCTTAAGCGGCATCATAAAGCGCATTCCTTCATATACAGCTTCTCTATTTCATCGACCATATAATTTTTATCGTAGTAAGGAAGAATAAGGGACTTCCCTTTCTGTCCCATATGATATCTTAAGTCGCTGTTTTCTACAAGCTTATCAATCGCTTCCGCCAGAAGGGCGGTATCCTTCGGAGGCACAAGATAACCTGTTAAATCGTTTTTTACGAGTTCCCCGGCTCCGTCAATATCAAACGATACGACGGGTTTCGAGCAGGCATAGGCCTGGGGAATAGCTTTCGCGAGCCCTTCCCTCAGCGAAGTGTGGACCAGCATATCCGCCGCATTGATATAATCGGGGATCTCTTCCGGGTCTATAAGCCCGGCAAAAACCGTGTTTTCTTTTATCCCGAGCTGTTCCGCTTTTCTTTCCAGTTCGTTTCTCAGTATGCCGTCCCCTACCAGCAGCAGGTATATATTCTTTGCGCCGGGAGCAAGGCGCGAAAAAGATTCCAATATATACTCGTGCCCTTTCAGATGGAACAGCCTTGCGATCTTGCAGATGAGGACAGCGTCCGGGGGGATATTCAGGCTTCTTCTTATCTCCGCTGACGCCCTCAGCGGTTTTAAATATCTTGTGAGGTCGAAACCGCTTCTGATAATCCGGTATTTATCTTCCCTTGATACGCCCGCCGCTAAGGACTGCTGTTTCATCGCTTCGGAAACAGCGATGTATTTGTCGGTCAGCCCGGCAACGGATTTCTCGCATATTTTATAGAAGCGGTTCAGCGCTAAGGACTGGTATTTGTGGTAAGGCAGCCCGTGTATGGTGTGTATTACGGTCCTTATCCCCGCTTTTTTCGCGGCAAGCCGCCCGATGATTCCGGCTTTCGAACTGTGGGTATGCACTATATCATAGCGGTTGCGTTTTAACAGTTTCAGTATTTTTAAAAAAGCGGCCGTATCCTTCAGGGGGTTGAGTTCCCGCTGCATTTCCTTTATTTCGATGATTTCGGCCCTGCTGCCTTTAATGCGCCGCAGGAGGCTTCCCTCAGGCCCGGGGGAAGGACCTGTCACAAGCGTAACTTCATGCCCCCTGTCTATCATCCCCTCGACGGTAAAAATGGTGTTCTCCTGTGCCCCGCCGACTATCATCCTCGTAATAATATGCGCGATTTTCAAATTTTCATATCCTGTATATTATTATTCCCGAGCTGTCTGCGTAAAACCGCTCGAAGTTTTCCCCCAGCCAGCGCAAATATTTATCTATATCATCTACCGGGGAATAATCATATGTTTTTTTTATCCTGTCCAACTCGGGAAGGTTTACCAATACGTAGCCTATATCATTATCAGTATAATACTGCTTTTTAAAAATATCATCCCCCGCGTCAAGCAGTATACTGCGGTTGAATACGGTATTGTACAGCGGGATAAATTCAGAATAATAAGTCCGCGCCTCCCCCAGGAAGAGGACTTTCGTGTTTTCGCCGATGCGGCCATTCAAATACATTATCGCGGCATAATGGTTGTTGGCCCGCTTCAGGAAAAGGTCCCTGTCCGCAGGAGAAAGAAATACTTTCAGGTATCCACCTTCTATAAACAGCATCGCGCAGCTTAAAAGATTCAGGAATAGCGCGCATGTGATAACCGCGCCTGCGATCTTTTTACAGGCCCGGCCCATAGGCAACTCGGAAAGTCCCAGAATCCCGGATATACAGAGAATCGGCATAACAGGAATCAGGAACCTGATATATCCCTTGCTGAGGACAGCCCATAACAGGAGGGCCGCGGCTGTCCATATTATCCCGATTCTCGCAGGGCTTCTCCGCAGGGAGAAAAGGCAGAACAAGGGGAACAGCAGCAGCAACGGCGTCCCGAAATAATCATTTACGGAAAAATCGGTTAGAGCCTTTATGTTGGCGGCTGCGGCCTTTACGGAACCGTAATGCGAAACAGCGAACCGTTTGCTGATCTCCGGCGTACACTCTGCGGTGTTGAATAAATTCTGGAACATCGGATAAAAAGGGTTTTTAGCCGTAACCGTATTTTTCAGCAGCCACGGGGAAAAAGCTATCATAACCGCCAGCGTAAAAATGAAAAGAGTCCTGGCCTTTCCCCTGCTTGGCGCGAAAAACATCAAAATAAACACAGCGGGCAGTATCAGTGTGATAAACGAGGTGT
>JAFGBE010000027.1 GCA_016933315.1 Candidatus Auribacterota bacterium | reverse complement strand
GGTGTCCACGCTGCCTACAGGAAATATAATATCCGGTCATATAATAATATCGTATTTAAAATTTTCCAGAGGGTTAAAGATTTGATGTCGCCGGAACAGTGGTTCCTGACCTGGCTTGAAAAAAGGCAATATAGTTCAAGAAACCTGAAAAAAGTCATTGCGGTATCTAATATGGTCAAGAGGCATATCAAAAGATGGCACAGGCTGGATGATTCCATGATAGAGGTTATTTATAACGGGGTCGATACCGAAAAATATCACCCGCTGAAAAGGGAAAATACGGGCGCTGTTTTCCGCAGAGAAATCCACCTTTTAGATGAGATTATAATCCTCTTTGTCGCGAACAATTTCAGGTTAAAAGGTTTGAGGACCGTGTTTATGGCGTTGTCAACGCTGGATAGTTCCCTGCTGGAGAATGTAAGGCTTCTGGTTGCGGGCAAGGGCAAGCTCAAGAGGTGGAAGCGGATGGCCCTCAGGCTTGGGATAGACAGGAAAGTTATTTTTCTCGGGCAGAGAAAGGAAATAGAGCCTCTTTATGCCGCTTCGGATATATTTATCCTGCCTTCGTTCTATGACCCATGCGCGAACGTATGCCTTGAAGCGCTGGCGTCATCGGTGCCTGTTCTGACAAGTTCTTCCAACGGTTCCAGTGAAATTATTGAAGAGGGCAGGGAAGGTTTTATAATAAAAGATGCGGATGATTTCACCGGATTTGCGGCAAAAATAGAATTTTTGCTTAAAAACAGGAAGTCAAGGCTGGAAATGGCTGAAAATGCCCGCAAGCTTTCCGAAAAATATTCGATAAAGCTTCAGTCGGAAAAAATTATCAAAGTCATCAGGGATGTTATGGAGAGCAAATAAGAAATATTGATTATGAGAATTATTTATCCTGTTAATAAAAGGCTGGTTACCGGCCGGGCGCATGATATCCTTATTGTCAAAACCTGTTACGCCCTTGCAGAGGCGGGCGTTGAAGTGGTATTGGTAATAGGCAGGACCATGCCGGAGGAGGGAATCCTTTCATATTACGGGCTTAAACCTCATAAAAACTTCAGAATAGTCCAGCTGCCTGTGGTGAGGAAGACAGGCAGGTTTGGTATTTCATGGCATTTTATTTTTAACAGGTTTTGCCTGAGAAAGATATTAGAACTGTCATCGGACGGTAAAGAAAGCCTGCTTTATCTTTCCGAATTAAAGATGGCGCTGTTTTTGCTGAAACACAGGAAGCGCATAAATATGCCTTTTTTCTATGAAGTGCACGGCCTTTATGCCTCGTATCCCGATGATGGGAATTATCCCTGCGCGACTGCGGATGAAGGGGCGGTGTTTTCTCTTTCCGACAGGCTTATTACCACGACAGAGAGCCTGAAGAAAATCATAAGAGAAACATATCCTGATTCGGGGGATATATCGGTTGTTCCTTTAGCCGCGGAAAAGGCTCATGCTCTTAAGCCCGGGCGCGGCGGAAAGTTCAAAGCCTATTATATAGGCCAGCTGTATTATGAGCAGGGGATAGACTTGTTAATTGAAGTTGCGCGGAAACTTGAGAATGTCCAGTTCCATATAATAGGCGGGAAAAAAGAAGAGGTCCTGTCTTACCGGGAAGCGGTGGCTCGGGAGAATATTGAAAAGAGGGTTTTTTTTCATGGGTTTGTGAAACCTTCGGAAATCGATGAGGCTGTCAAAGAGGCCGATTGTTTTGTCATGCCCTCGAGAAAAAAAGGCAAAATGAATTATGTTGCGCATACAAAATCTTATGAATATCTCAGGTATGGAAAACCGATAGTATCCTTCAGGCTGGATTCGGTTCTTGAGGTGCTGAAAGATAATTACAACGCTCTTCTGGCCGAAAGCGACAACCCAGATTCACTTGCCGAATGTATCGGGAGACTTAAAAACGACGATGAATTGCGCAACAGGCTTTCGACAGGCGCGCTGAAGACCCTTGAGAAATTTTCATGGTCCGAAAGAGCCGGAAAACTGAAAAAAGTTTTTAATGTAAACTAAGAAGAACGATAGGATTCGTTAAATGGATTTTAAACCCGGGAACAAATTTATCGGTTGGGACCTTGCCAGGTTGCTTACACTGTCTTTTGTCATGAGGCTGGTACTGAGGCTGATGTTTTTTGTGCCGGCGAAGGACGGGCTGACTTTTGCTGAAATAGCGGCATGTTTTAGCAGGGGAGATTTCAAGGCGGCGTTATCCCATGAATACCACCCGTTATACCCATTTTTGATCAGCGTCTTTTCGAAATTCACCGCGGATTTTATAGATGCCGGGCTGGCCGTATCCCTGTTGTTCGGGTTCCTGCTGGTCATTCCCGTTTATCTTGCCTCGCTGAGGCTTTTTGACAGGAAAGCCGCCGTCATATCTTCCGTTTTCTGTATTTTTCACCCTTACCTTCTCCGTTTTTCATCGAATGTGCTGTCTGAATCGATATATCTGTTTTTTGCCGGGTTTGCGTTTTTGTGCGGTCTTGAAGGCGTAAAAAACAGGAAGACCGGCTATTTTATAGCGGTTTCCTTCTTTTCTGTTTTTGCGTACCTGGTCAGGCCGGAAGGCGCCGGCGTTTTGCTTGCGGTTGTATCCGCTCTCTTGTTTATTCCTTTTCAGGGTTTGAGATTTTTGAAGAGACTATGGCTGGCTTTTTTGGTCGTGGCAGTTTTCCTCATCATGGTTTTCCCGTATATTTATACCATAAAGCAGTTCCAGGGTGAGTGGAGATTGACCCAGAAAACCAGGATTACGTCACTTCTCGGAATGGATAAAGAAGAGGAAATCGTGGATAACGCGCAGCCTGTTCCGGAACCGGTTGAAGAGTACCCTCTGAAAGCTGCTCCCCAAAAGCCGGAAGGGATAAAACTTGCGGTAAAAGGCTCTGAACAGTTGATAAGAAAAATTTTGCAGGGAGTATTTCTCCCTGTTGCCGTATTTGCGCTTATCGGTATTGCAATCAGGAAAAAATACCCGAGGTCTCAGGCGGAATTTATTCCTTTGCTGGCTTTTTTAATATATATATCGGTGCTTTTTATGGTTGCGATACGCACTGATATATCTTACAGGCATACGGCCTTTTTGATGCTGCTCGGATGCGTTTATTCGGGCGCGGGAGTGTGTGAATTCACGTCTTTATTTTCGAAAAAAACCGGAAGCCGGCTTCTTTGGGCTATTTTATTTGTATGTATAATCGCTATGTCTGTTAAAGGTTTAAAACCTGTGGGCATGGATAAGGAATGCAGAAAGACAGTGGGAATATGGATAAGCAGGAATTATCCAGGGGAAGTGATTATGACCTCCAGAATGGCCAGGATTCCATTTTATGCCGGCGCGGAACATTTCGACTATACCGATTATAAGAAAGGTTTCATACTGAAGGAAGCGCAGGAAAGAGGGATAAAGCTTGCTGTAATAAACCTGCTTGACATGTCCGAAGCCGATAATGACCTCTTAAGCCTGCTTAATGATAAAAATTCCGAGAAAATATATTCGAGGAAATTCGGGGAAAAAGACGAAATAGTGGTATACGAGCTTTTTTTAAATGGCAGAGATTAAAATAAATTTGACCGAAAGGAAAACCTGTCCGTACTGCGGTTCGGGCTCAAGAAAAGTTATGTTTGCGCTTGAGCGCTATTCCGTCTGCAGGTGCAAATCCTGCAAAGGTGTTTTCAGCGACCCTTACCTGAGCGAAAATGAGGCGGAAAAAGTTTTTTCGGATCCCAATGCCGTGGGAGCAATAAACCCCGAGGTGGAATCTTATTATGACAGGAAGTTTGTCCTTGCGAATTCCGGGCATACTTTTAATGTCTTTGAGTGGCTGCTGGATTTTCTTGAAAAAAACGTATCCGGCAGAAAACTTCTTGATGTGGGGTTCGGCATGGGATTTTTCCTTGAGAAAAGCCGCCGCAGGGGTTGGGAGTGCAAAGGCATAGACTTTTCGGATGAGTATTGTAAATACGCGAGAGAAAAACTGGGTTTGGATGTGATGAAGAAAAGACTTTCTGAATTCAGGGGGTATGCCGGAGAATTCGACGCTATAGTCCTGTGGGATGTGATAGAGCATCTGGATAATCCCGGCGAGTCGCTTGCCAGGCTCAACGGCATGATGAAAAAGAGTGGAATGCTGGCGGTGGCAACCCCGAACGAGAAGAGTTTGCTCGCTTTTCTTGCGCAGTTTATGTATAAAGCGAGTTTTGGACTGATAAAAGGCCCTTTAAGTTCGGTATATGTGTTGGAACATCCTTTATTTTTCGACAGCAATTCTCTCCGGAAATTACTTGAACGGAGCGGCTTCAATATTGTATTGTCGAAACAGGATGAAACCGACCTCGAAAGGTTGAACCTGGGGAAAACAAAGAAGATTATAGTGAAAACAATATTCTTTTTGTCAAGACTGGTCAAAATGAGCAACAGGATAATCGTTATTGCGCAAAAATGAAAAAAAGTCATTATATTATACTGGCTGTTATCTTGTTAGGGGGCTTGTTCGCGAGAATAGGGCCTGTTGAAAAACCTCTGCTGGGCAATTTTTCCTCTTACCAGACACTCACTGCCATGATGGCGCGTTTTATCGCGAATGAGGGGATATCTGCGGTCGCGCAGCCAAAGACGAACCTTCTGATAAACGGAAAGCCCGCCATTCATATGATTTATATCCCGGGCGCTGCCGCCGTGGCAGGCTGCCTGTGGAAATTTTTCGGTTTTTCGCTCGATTTCTGGGGAAGATTCCAGGCGTCTTTTTTCACGATGCTGTCTTCGCTGTTTATATTCCTGATTGTCCGCAGGCATTTTGACGGACTTGCGGCCTTGGCAAGCTGTTTTTTCTTTAACGCTTTTCCGCTCAGTTTTGTCTATGGCCAGAGTTTTATGAATGAAGCGCTTGCCTTTTTTCTGGTCATGCTGGCCGCTTGGCTGTTGTTCAATTTCAGTATTGGTACATACAGAGTGATTATCCCGGGCTTGGTTGTTTCTCTCGCGTTTCTGATGAGAATCCATTTTTTATGCCTTGTCCCGGCTATGGTTTTCTTAGTGTGGAGAAACACGCCGAAAAATAAGGTTTTGAACGCGGTCATTTTCTGTGTCTGTGCGTTTGTTCCGGTAGCCGGCTGGTATTTTTATGCTTATCATGTCGTTTCCGCTGCGGATAACAGCATTACAAGCCTCTTTTCACAGACGGCCAAGCATTATGCCTCTTTTCCTTACCCCCTTCTTTTTAAAATGGTTTTTTATAAGGACGTTATGGATAAACTTGCCGGCATATGCTTAAACCCCATAGGTTTTACGCTGACGCTTGCGGGAGCCTTGCTGTTCAGGCCCGAAAAGAAAGAACATTGGACGTTTATATTATGGCTTCTGGGGTCACTGAGCGTTATTATTCTTCTTCCCCAGAAAGTATACGACCATAATTTTTATCTTTATCCCATCCTTTTCCCCGCTTCGTTTTTTGCGGCGCTTGTCACTTTTAAGATTATAAAACCCGACCGTTATATATATGTGCTTTTATTTTTATGCCTTTTTTTACTGGTTTCCGCGCGGTATTTCATAAATCCGGCTTTTAAATATCCTGCTGAGCTTTCGGCTGTGCCTGAAGCCGGCGATTTTATCCGGGAAAACACCCCGCCTGAGAGCAGGGTTATTGTGTCGCCGGGCACTAATGACCAACTCTATTACTGTGACAGGTGCGGATGGGTTTTTGATTTTGGGAATATTGACGAGTTTAAAAAATATGTCAGGGAAGGCGCGGATTATTATGTTACCGCGGATATGTCGAGGCTCTGTTGCGACCGGGATTTTTACAGGTTTCTTAACAAAAACTACAGGAATATTTCCCCGAGCCGGGATTATGTGGTTTTTGTTTTAAACGGCAAGAGGGAAAATAAATGAATAAATGTTTGATTATCATACCAACTTACAACGAAAGCAAGAATATCGTCCGCCTGTGCGAGAAAATCATGTCAATGGAGAAAGGTTTTGATATCCTGGTTGTTGACGATAATTCCCCGGACGGGACCGGAGAGCTGGCTGAAAAAATGTCTTCAATCCATCCTGAAATTCACGTAATCAGCAGGCCCGCTAAAATGGGCATAGGAAGCGCTTATATAGAGGGCTTTAAATGGGGGCTGGGGAAAGAATATGAGCTGTTTTTTGAAATGGACGCCGATTTCTCGCACAATCCCGAGGATCTAATCCGGATGGCGGAAACAGTAAAAGATTGCGACCTGTGTGTCGGCTCCAGGTATATAGAGGGCGGGGGAGTGATAAACTGGCCGCTTTGGAGAATGCTCCTGAGCAAGTTTGCGGCCAGATATTATACCAGTATAATTACCAGGATGCCCATGAATGACGCCACTTCGGGATTCAAGTGTTTCAGGCGGACTGTACTGGAGAATCTCGCCCTTGATGAAATTCATTCCGAAGGATATTCTTTTCAGATTGAAATGCACTATCGCGTCTGGAAGAAAGGCTTCAGGATAAAGGAAATACCCATTATATTTACGGACAGGCAGCATGGCTTATCGAAGATGTCTAAAAAGATTATTTTTGAAGCAATAATCATTGTCTGGAAAATAAAATTCACCGTTAAATGAAAAACAGGAAAGTATTCCTTCTTTTTTCCTGCGCCCCGATTGCCGGAGGTGGTTGGGGCGGATATCACATTCTGTCTTCTTTGCCATCGCGGGCAGTATGTTCGCGGGGGGCGCCTGACACTAAATTTCTCTTGACTATTTGATGCTTAAAGACTACAATTGACATCTAATGATAAGTAATGATAACTAATGGATGTTAAGATTCAGGTGTTTTTGACTATGGAAATTAAAGAAAACGAAGTGTATACAACTGAGGAAGCCCAGAAGCTTTTGAAAATAAGCTCCAGCACTATGATGAGGATGATTAAAAATGGGCTTATAAGGACAGGCCGGGCTGGGAAGCAGTACAGGATATTAGGCAAAGAAATCCTGCGGGCTATTTCGCCGAAACTTGAGGACCGGGTGGGAAAACTTTATAACAAGGGAAGAAAATGGATCCACGAAGAGATAGATGAAGATAACGGCAAAGCAAAAAAAGGGGATAAAAATGTCAAACCGTGATTTTTTTGATGGCAAAACTGTTTTGGTGACCGGGGGAACAGGCTCTTTCGGCAAGAAAATCGTAGGCAGGCTCCTTGCGGCGCATAATCCCAAGAAAGTGATAATATATTCCCGTGATGAATTAAAGCAGTTTGAAATGAAATGTTCGGATGAATTCAAAAACGCTGCAAAATTAAGGTTCTTTATAGGTGATGTGCGCGATTACCCGCGCCTTAAAATGTCCTTTCATAATGTGGATTATGTGATTCACGCGGCTGCGCTGAAACAGGTTCCCGCATGTGAATACAATCCTTTTGAAGCGGTTAAGACAAATATAATCGGAGCTGAAAACGTTATTACGGCGGCCATAGAAAATAATGTCGATAGAGTTATCGCGCTGAGCACGGATAAAGCCGCGAACCCCGTGAATCTGTACGGGGCGACAAAACTCTGCGCAGACAAGCTGTTTATCGCCGGGAACTCTTACGCAGGGGGAGAAAGGACAAGGTTCGGCGTTGTCAGATACGGCAATGTAGTGGGCTCAAGAGGCAGCGTCATACCTCTTTTTAAAAAGCTGCGGAATACAGGCGTTCTTCCCATTACGGATGAAAGAATGACAAGGTTCTGGATTACGCTTGAGCACACGGTTGATTTCGTTATTGAATGTTTCCGCATTATGGCCGGGGGCGAGTTGTTTGTCCCTAAAATCCCGAGTATGAAGCTGATAGATCTTGCTAGGGCGATAGCCCCGGAATGCAGACATTCCGTTGTCGGAATCAGGCCGGGTGAAAAATTGCATGAAGTGTTGATAACCAAAGATGACGCCCGCAGGACATTTGAGACAAAGGACATGTATATAGTAAAGCCTGATTTTGACTGGTGCGGCAAAAAAGATTTTCCCGGAGCTAAAAAGGTCAAGGAGGATTTTATCTATAGCAGCGATAATAATCCGGAGTGGCTTACAGTGGAACAGCTGAGAAAGATGGTTGAATAGATAGCGGTTCAGCAGTCGGAAAATAAAAAACGATGAAAAACATACCGTACGGAAGGCAATATATCGACGCCGATGACATTAAGGCAGTTGTCAAAGTCCTGAAATCCGATTTTATCACACAGGGCCCGGCAGTCGGCGCTTTTGAAAAGAAGCTGGCTTCCTACTGCAAGGTAAAATATGTGGTAGCTGTTTCGAGCGGCACCGCAGCCCTGCACCTTGCCTGCCTTGCGGCAGACCTGCCACGGCATTCTGAAGTTATTACAACACCCGTGACTTTTCTGGCTACGGCAAATTCGATACTGTACGCCGGCCTGAAGCCGGTGTTTGCCGATATAGAGCCTGATACATTCAATATAGACCCGGAAAAGATTTCCGGCAGGATATCTTCAAGGACAAGAGCGATAATCCCCGTTCATTTTGCCGGCCTGCCGTGTGATATGCCCGGAATCCGGAATATTTCCAGGGGAAAGGACATTATTATTATTGAGGATGCCTGCCATGCTTTGGGTGCCGAATATACGGTTAAAGGGAGAAAACACAGGGTTGGTTCATGCGCCCATTCGGATATGGCAGTTTTCAGTTTTCATCCCGTGAAACATATAACTACCGGCGAGGGCGGTGCCATAACGACCAATAACCGGAAGTATTATGAAAGACTGCTCAGGTTAAGAAGCCACGGTGTGGTTAAGCCGTATAAAAAATGTAAAGAGATAGGTCCGTGGTATTACGAGATGAGGGCGCTTGGGTTTAATTACAGAATGACGGATATCCAGGCCGCGCTGGGAGGATCCCAGATGGCAAAACTTACCGGATTTGTGAAAAAGCGCAGAGAAATCGCGCGGCTGTATAAAAAGTTTTTTTATGGGATGGAGGAGATATCTTTACAGGAAGAACCGCCATGGGCAAAATCGGCATACCATCTTTTTGTCCTGAATATTGATTTTAAAGTCGCCGGAATCGGCAGGAAGTCTGTGATGAATGAATTAGCGGACAAAGGCATAGGCACTCAGGTCCATTATATACCCATATATAAACAGCCTTACTACAAAAAGATCCTGCCCGGAAATATGCTTCTGGATAATACCGAGGATTATTACCGTAAGGCTTTGAGCATACCGATATTTCCGTCAATCAAGCATAGTGAAGTTTCAAGGATAGCAAGGGAGGTAAAAAGGCTTGCCGGAAGATAACTTGCTGTAATTTGGAGCAGAGTATGATGTTGCAGATTAAAGGAGAAAAGAAACATATGAAACTGAATACAAAATGGTCTCCCCCTGGTAAAAATTGCGGGTTATGCGGCGTGAAAACCTGCAGGGAATTCATGGTACTTGTGCGGAAAGGGAAGAAGCTGGCTGAGAATTGCGTGTTTTTTGTCGGAAATGCCGCGCCGGCTTGCGGGACAGCGAAAAATAAAAAACCGCATATGAAAAAAACGGATATTCTGGGAAACAAATTTGATTTTGTTATAAATCCTCTCCCGGGAGAAGTTTCCGCAAGAAAAATTATACTGCCTTTCAGGCCCGATATAGTTGAGAAATGGAAGATAAAAAAGGGTGATATTGTTGTCGGGAGGCCCGAAGGAGCGGGATGTCCCGTCCAGCATGTTTTGCAGGTAATCAAAGCCAGCAAAACCACCGGGGTTATAGATACATGGTGCGTAGGCCCGCGATATTCGAGGAATAAGAAGGTATTCGATGTCGAAGCCTACCATATGATAGCTTTTGAGGGGATTGCAGAAGTCGTGAGAAAAGAACCCCAATTCGGCAGGCGGCAATATTTCCTGCCGGGTTTTTGTATGATGAACATGGCTCATACCGGTGTTGTTAATATGGTTATAAAAAAGCCGGGCGGGCTTCAGATCAGAGTAGAAGATATAAGGTTTTTATAAACCGAGGAGACAAAATTGAGAGTATTAATCACTGGGGCAGCGGGGTATGTGGGGAGTAATGTTCTCGCCGGACTTGCGGCTGACCCAAAAGTTGATAAAGTGATAGGTATCGATAATTTTTGCTCGGCCGACAGAAAATCATTCTTAAAATACTTGAAATCCCTGCAAAAGAACAGGAAGGTGATTTTTCGCGAATTGGATTTTTACGACCTTGAGAACCTGATTCCGCTGCTCGAACAATCAGACGTTATCGTGCATTTGGCGGAAGAAAAGGAAAAGGAGATTTACTCCGAGAAAATAACCATCAATAACACCAAGATTATTCAGTGGCAGAAAAATGTGGAGGGGTACAGGCGGTTGCTGGAATCGTCCATAATATGCGGCATAAAAAAAGTGATACTTGCATCGTGGGCCGGGGTATATGTCCGGTCTGAAAAGGAAAAAATGGCGGAGAACGAGCCGCTGGTTCCGATAAACCAGTATTATCACCAGAAGCTTTCACAGGAGTTTTACAATAAGATTTTTTCGAAAGAATATTTTTTGGATACGGCAACGCTCAGGATGTCTAATGTTTACGGAATAGGCTCCAATCCTTACAGGTGGTGTATTCATAAGGAGCCTGACGTTATATCCGTTATGGTTTCGGATGCCGTGGCAAAAAATAGAATTGTCGTACATAACAGGGGCATCCAGAAAAGGAATTTCCTGTATGTCGGCAATGCCGTCGATGCCGTAGTAAAGTCGGTGTTTTTTCAGGGAAGGTTTAACGGCGATACCCTTAATATCTGTTCCGACGAGGAAACAAGCATCATAGATGTCGCAAAGTGCATTGCGGGTCTTACGGGAGCTGAGATTGTGCACAAAGACGTAAGCTGGCAGAAGAACATCATCCAGCATGACATATTAAACCTCAAGGCTAAGAAAAAAATAAAATTTAAGCCCGCGGGAAACATGAGGGCATGCATTAAAGCTATGGTGAATGCAATAAGAAAAAAGGAGAGTAGAAGTTGAACATAAAAAAGCTTACAGTCTTCTCCGGCATAGATAAAAGCGGGAACCCTGAAAAGTTCAAGAAGTTTGAAATATTCCCGGGTAATACCGTGGCGATAGTCGGACCGACAGGCAGCGGGAAAACATCCCTGGTTACCGATATAGAAATGCTTGCCCAGAAGGATACGGTCACCCGCAGGAAAATACTGATAAATAACAAGATCCCCCCGTTTTCCTACAGGCAGGACCCGTCAAAAAACCCTATAGTCCTTATAACGCAGCATACTAATTTCCTTGCTGATTTGAGAGTGGATGAGTTCCTGAAACTGCATGCTTTATCCAGGAAAATGAAGTCAAGGGGAGCTGTTTCGAAGACTCTTATGCTTACAAATAAGCTTACAGGGGAAAAAGTTACGGAGAACATGAAAATGACGGTATTGTCTGGCGGGCAGACCAGAGCTCTTATGATTGCCGATTCCATTGTAATAGGGAATGCCCCCATAGTGCTTCTTGATGAGATAGAGAACGCCGGAATATTCAAAAAAGAAGCGATGGAGATGGTTAGAGAAGAAGGGAAAATAATCCTTTTTGTGACGCACGATCCGGTGGTCGCTCTCCTCTGCGATATAAGGCTGGTGATGAAGAACGGGGGTATCGCGAAGATATTAAGGACGAGCGAGAGGGAGAAGAAAGCGAGAAAAAAGATAATCGAACAGGACATAATGATAAGCGTGATAAGAGAGCGTGTCCGGCGCGGCGAGATAATAAAGTTCTAAAATAAGGAGATTTAAAATTGAAACTGATGATATTGGCGGGCCCTCCTTCCGCGGGGAAGACATCCGTTGTGAAAAATATGATGAGGAGGCTCCATCCGAAGGTCAAAATATCTTTTTTGAAAATTGATGTGGTAATTACTTTCGAAAAAGAGGAAATAGGGAAAGATTTTCCGGATATCCCGGTAAAGATTGTCTATTCAGGGGATTTATGCCCCGACCATGCGGGTGTGATGGTCATAAGAGACGGGATAGAATGGGCCGAGAAGAATAAAAGCGAACTTCTGATAATAGAAAGCGCCGGGCTTTGCCTGAGATGTTCGCCCTATCTCAACCAGGGATTAGGCATAGTTGTGTTGAGCATGCTCGGGGGCATGAACTCTCCGCTCAAAATGGGGCCTATGGTCGGCCTGGCGGATATAGCGGTTGTTACAAAAATCGACTTGATAAGCCAGGCTGAAAGGGAAGTATTCAGGCAAAAAGTGCATGAGGTCAATAATTCAATAAGGCTGTATGAGGTCAATGCTCTTCAGGGCACGGGAATCGACAGGTTATTGGTTGAGTTGAAAGACATGAAGGATATCAGGGCCGACAGCCTTGTCCTTAAGGGTGTGCCGCCGCTGGGAGTATGCACAATTTGCATAGGCAAAAAAGATATCGGCTGGCAAAACCATTTCGGTGTTATCAGGAAACTTGATACGCAGGGCGCTGACTATCTTTACAGGGGAGAATAAATTCGGGTGAATATAGGGAAAAATGTTGTAGCAGTCATACAGGCGAGGACCGGTTCTACAAGGCTTCCGGGCAAAGTATTGATGGATATATCCGGCAGGCCTATGCTCTGGCATGTTGTGAACCGCCTGAAGTCATGCAGGGAGCTTAATGAAGTTGTTATAGCCACGACTACGGGTAAAAATGATGATGTGATAGAAAAATATTGCAGAGAGAACGGAATTAAATTCTACAGGGGCAGCGAAGATGATGTGCTGGACAGGTATTACAGAGCGTCAATGGAAAACGGAGCGGATATAGTAGTAAGGATTACTTCCGATTGTCCCCTGATAGATCCCGGTGTGGTTGATAAAGTTATCCGTGAATACAGGAAAAGAGAAGAATCCTTCGACGGCGCATGTAACACAATTGAGCGCACCTATCCGCGCGGGCTTGATACGGAAGTCATATCATTCTCCGCCCTTGAAAAGGCCCATGCCGGGGCCGACAGAAGTTATCATAGGGAGCATGTAACTACTTACATTTATGAACACCCTGGAATATTTAATATGCTGAACGTAAGGAATGAAGAGGATCTTTCTCCCTTAAGGTGGACTGTCGATGAAGAGAAAGACCTGCAATTTGTCCGTGAAATATATACAAGGCTGTATGACCCCGCAAGAAATTTTTCTATGGAAGATGTTGTAAATGTCTTAAGGAAGGAACCTCATTTGCAGAAAATCAATGCGGGAGTTAAACAAAAGGTTATTTTGAAATGAAGATTATGGTGTTGACCGAAGGAGGGGAGAAAACCGGTTTCGGACATATTTCAAGGTGCTCGGCCCTTGTTCACGCTGCTATGGATATTGATGGGGCCACCGATGCGGAATTTATTGTTAACGGAGATGAAAGAGCAAGGCGTTTTCTTGATAGACAGGGAATAACCGGCGGGGCTTTGCTTGACTGGAACAGAGAAAGAAGGAATGTCGTTAACGCCGCAAAGCAGAAAGATATGGTAATAATAGATTCTTATATTGCGGATGAGTTCTTGTACGGCAGTATATCCGATGTAACGCACGGCAGGATGCTCATGATAGATGATTATAACAGGATAAAGTATCCTGAAGGGCTGGTAATCAACCCGTCCATATGCGGAAGCGGCAAGGAATACATAATACTGAGAAGGGAGTTCTGGGCGGTCCCGGACAAAAAGATAAAAGACGGAATAACAGATGTTTTAATAACTTTCGGCGGCAAGGGGAGAGAGCTGTTTATGGAAAAAACGCTCGATGCCCTGGCCGGAAAATACCCCCGCTATAATTATCATGTTGTTTCACCGGATGGCGGACGGGGCCCCGGCGGCGGATGCGGCGGGAAAATCATGTTTTACGGCGATATTCCGGCTTCGGGTATGCTTGATTTGATGCTCATGTGTGATATATGCGTATCCGGCGGCGGCCAGACGTTATATGAGCTTGCGAGATGCGGAGTGCCGTCTATCGGGATATGTTTTGCGGAGAACCAGATGGGCAATATCTCGAGCCTTAAAAAGGCGGGATTTCTGGAATGGGCAGGAAGCCATGAAAAGAAGGATGTGTTCACGAAGATGCGCGGATGTATTGAAAAATTAGGGCCTGCTGACATAAGAAGGGAAAGGTATCTTACCGGAAAAAGCATAGTGGATGGAAAAGGCGCAAAACGGGTTATTGAATCTTTCATGAAAAGTAAAGCAGGGTCTTAGATGAATGCCGGCGATGTTATAAAAATAAGAGAAGCGGGAACATCCGACGCCTCTGTCCTTTACAGCCTGCTGGACCACTCTCCTTTCAGAAGGGGAGCGTTCAACACGGCCCCTGTTACAATGGAAGAACATCTCGATTGGTTCGGCAAGAAAATAAGAGACATGAATACCATAATCCTTATTTTTGAGATTGGTTCAGTTGCTTTTGCGCAGTGCCGGTATGAGCATGGCGGGGACGGAAGCGAAATAAGCGTTTCAGTTCACAGGGATTACAGAGGAAAGGGATTGGGAACGACCGTTTTAAAAATGGCGCTGGATTTCCTGAAACGGGAAAAAAAAGACTGGTTTCCGGTTATTGCGCATATCAAACCCGACAATATCATATCATTGAAGGCTTTCAAAGGAGCGGGTTTTACCGGTCTTAGTAAAGTAATATATAAAGAAAACCCCTGTTTCGAACTCAGGAAAGATCTGAAAGGGTAATATATGGCAAAGATAACTTTCGTGCATGATGAACTCAGGGACCGGTTGGGAGTAATGTGCCTGTCTTCATTATTGAAGAAACACGGGCATGAAACGGAAGTCAGATGCAACATGGGTGAAAAAGATATCGTGAGTGCCGTTGCGGAAACAAAACCGGATATCATCGGCTTATCCACATGCACTATTGAGCATAAATTTGCGATAGATTTTGCCGGTGAAATAAAAAAGCAGCTTCCTCATGTTCCTATCCTGATGGGGGGTCCGCATGCTACCTTCTATCCGGATGTTATAAATGAATTGCCTATAGACATTATTTGCCGGGGAGAAGGAGATTATTCGCTACTGGAGCTTCTTGACCGTATCGAAAAAAAAGTTTCTTATGAAGACCTCCCAAATTTCCATCTGAAAAAAGACGGGCGCATTATAAAAAACGATGTCAGGTCGTTCTGGGAGGACCTTGACAGCCTGCCCTACCCCGACAGGGATATATATTATAAACGTTATACAAGGCTCATGGAGAACCCCACGAAAACCTTTATGGCCATGAGAGGTTGTCCTTTCGATTGCACTTATTGTTTTAATCACGCCATGATAAAGCTTTATGAGGGAAAAGGGAAATATGTGAGGATGAGAAGCCCTGCGGGGTTTGTCAGAGAGATAAGAGATGTAAAGGAAAAATACGGGATGAAATGGGTCCAGCTGAACGACGACACTCTCAATTTAAGGAAAGATTGGCTTTTTGAATTCCTGGATCTATATAAGAAAGAGGTGAATCTGCCGTTTATCTGTAATGTAAGGGTTGATATCCTGGATGAGGAAACGGTTAAGAAGTTGAAGGCCGCGGGTTGCGACAGGGCGAATTTCGGGATTGAACACGGAAATCCTGTGATGAGGAAAATCCTGCTCAAGAGAAATATTACGGACGAGCAGATAGTGAATGCGGGAAAATGGTTTGAAAAATATAATATCCGCGTATATGTCACAAATATAACCGGATTTCCGGGTGAATCAGTATCTGATTTTTTTGACACCGTGAAAATAAACAGAAAAGTCAAATCCGAATGGGCCGCATGTTTTATCCTTCAGCCTTTCCCCGGCACGGAAATACACAGATATGCGAAAGATAAAGGCTATTTGGACCCCGGTTTTTCAATTGATGACCTTCAGCATCCTCATTCCTGCTTTTTCAGTTACAGGCGCACAGGCAGCGCTATTAAGCAGGAGAATATCAAGAAGCTGATGAATTACCAGAAATTTTTCCATTATATCGTTAAATTCCCGTGGCTGACTCCTCTCGTGAATGCGCTTGTTAAATTACCGCATAACCGGTTTTTCGATTTTATGTTCCAGCTGCCTAACTACAGGAAATTCATTAAATATGCGAAAGACAATAAAGAAAAAAGGATGTACATAAAAAGGCTGTTAAAGACCCTTACGGGTTGACAAAGCCGTGAAAACTGAAAGAGAAAACAGTATGAAACGCATTAAAATAGGGAACAAAAATATCGGCGGCGGTTCAACGGTTATCGTAGCCGAGATAGGGTCAAATCATGGCGGAAGCCTGAGCCATGCTCTGGAACTGGTCCGCGCCGCCAAGGAAAACGGGGCGGATTGCGTAAAATTCCAAAGTTTTTTGGCTGATGAAATAGTGATCCGGAGGGATCCGGCCTATAATATCCTGAAAAAACTGGAGCTGGATTATAACAGCCATCTGAAAATTATGGACTACGCCAAAAAACTGGGAATCCCGTTTTTTTCCACATGCAGCAACAGTATTTCGCTTGGGTGGCTGAAAAGAATAAATGTGCCGGCAATAAAAATAGCTTCCACCAACCTTAACTGCCTGTCATTGATAAGGGAAGCCGCCCTTACCCGAAAGCCGATTTTCATGTCTACCGGAATGAGCGGTGAAGATGAGATAGACAGGGCGGTTAAAACAATCAGGGCGGCGGGTAACGATAAAATCGTAATTATGCATTGTGTTTCCGATTATCCTGCGCTGCCCGGAAATGTGAATGTGAGATACCTGACGAGACTGGCAAAAAGGTACGGTTGCATGGTGGGGTATTCCGATCATACCGCAGATTCACGTTCATCAATTCTTGCAGTTGCGCTTGGAGCGGTGATACTCGAGAAGCATTTCACCATCAAAAAAAACCGCAGCCTCCCGGATTCTGTGTTTTCGCTGAACCCGAAACAGTTTTTAAAATATGTGGAAGATATACGGGGAAGCGAAAGCATATTGGGCAGCGGGGTGAAAAAGCTGACCAAAACAGAAGCTGAATCCAGGAAAAAGTTCAGAAGGAGCGTGCATGCAAGAATTGATATTCCGGCGGGAACCGTATTACACAAAGAACATTTAAAAATAGTCAGGCCTTACTCGGGCATTGACGCGTGCTTTTATGACAGTGTCATAAATCACAAGACAAATAAGCATATCAGGAAGGATTTTCCGGTAAGATGGCAGGATTTGGGAAAAAAGTGAAGTTGGAAGATTGTTTCGGATGGAACCGGTCTGCGGCAATCGTTTACCCTACGGGTTATCCCGTGGGCTTTGGTGTGGCCAGGGCGCTTGCGGAAAACGGGGTGAAAGTAATAGCCCTGGATAATAATCCCGCTTCGGTTGCCCGCTATTCGAACAAATTTGCGTTTTACTGCGAGCCCGGAATAAAAAGTTCCCCGGACATAGTTGATTTTTTGAAAGGTTTCTTAAAGAAATTTTCCGTAAAACCGGTGCTGTTCCTGGTGGATGACGAGGATATACTGGAAGTCACCCGCCGATTTGATGAAATCAAAGATTATGTCTACCTGGCTACAGGCGGAAAAACGAATATCGAACTGATAGATAAAACGCGGCAGTATAAGATATTTCAGGAAAAAGGAATACAGATGCCGCGCACTCTTTTTTTTGAAGCTGGATTAAATGCCGTCAGGGTAGGCAGGGAGATAGGCTATCCGTGCATTATTAAGCCTGATATATCCACGTCCCTCAGGGTTAGTACCGGCAAGAAGGTATTGTTTTGCCAGTCTGAGTCCGATTTTGAGAAAAATATAAAGATAGCTGATAAATATTGTAATAAATACCTGATACAGGAATATATACCGGGCGGCAATGAAAGACTTTACACATTCGGTTCTTATGTTTCGGCCGACCGAAACACCATAGTATTTTTTACCGGAAGAAAAGTACGCCAGTTCCCGCCGGATTTCGGCACGTGCAGGTGCGGTGAAAGCGTCAGTTTCAAGGAACTTGAAGAAGATGGAGTCCGGGTACTGAGAGACCTGGGTTATTCCGGGATATCGCAGCTTGAATTCAAGCATGATCCGAGAGACGGTAAACTGAAAGTTATGGAGATTAACGGAAGAGCATGGCTGTGGATGTCCCTGGCCGTGGAATGCGGGGTTAATATTCCTCTTGCGGCATATTATGATTCCCTCGGGATGAAAATACCGGCTTACAGACAAATCGGTGAAAAGATGATATGGATAAACTTTTTCGAGGATTTGCTGAATTCCCTTCATGCTTACAGGGCATGCGGGTATAAAGAGCATGCCATCGGGTTTGGAAACTGGATAAGGTCGATTAAAGGGCATAAAACATACGCCTTCTTTTCCTGGGACGATCCTATTCCTGCTGTTGTCAGGACATTCCAGTTTTTCAGGGATTACGGAAAAAATATCAGAAAGTATCAGAGGAAGTGCGCGGATGTATAAGGTTGTGATAATAGGTTCCGGCGGCGCAGGCATGACTGCGGCGATAGAAGCTTCAAAGAATATCGATAATATCCTGCTTCTGACAAAGTCGGGACTTGGTTTTTCCAATACCGCCATGGCCCAGGGCGGTATTGCCGCGAGCATATGCGAACCGGACAACCCGGAAGTGCACTATGAAGATACGATGAAATGCGGGCATTTTGATAATGTTCCGGCGCTTGTGCGTGTTCTGACGGGCAGCAGCATGGAAGTAGTGCGGTGGCTGGAAGAACAGGGACTCAATTTTGACCGGGATAAGACAGGAAGATATATGTTTAAACCGTCAATAGGTTCGACGTTCCCCAGGCTTTTATCATGCGGGGATAATATAGGAGCGCGGATAGTGACTGTGTTGGCTGAAAAAGTCAGGGGTTCCGGGGTGACAGTAAAGGAAAATCACCGGGTTCTCGATATAAAGCGCAGGAAGAAGGTCTTTCAGGTTTATTGTGAGGCGAACGGGCGCATTGTAATTGAATGCGAAAGGATTCTGCTGTCTTCTGGCGGGAGTTGCTATAAAATAGCCGCTCAGAAGAAACTGATTACAAGCAATTGCAGTGATGCCACGGGTGAAGTTATGGAAATGGCGGTCAAGCTTGGCGCAAAAACGGCTGAAAGGGATTCTTTACAGTATCATCCCATGGGTTATGTCCTGCCTCTATCCCTGAGAGGCCGGCCGGTTCCCGAATCCTTGCTTTCGCTCGGCGCTGTGCTTTCTGACAGAGAAGGCCCGATAGACATTGAAAAAGTCGGAAGGAGATCTGACCTTTCCGCGTATATGTTTAAGAGACACGATGAAAACAAGGCATATAGAGTCGGGGAAGCGGGCGCTTTTAAACTGGATATCAGCCCGGTTCTGGAAAAATACGGAAAGGATTTTCTCAAAAAATCGTTTCCGGGCCTGGCCAGCGTGGCAAAAACACAGGGAATGGATTTGGACAAAGATCCCTTTTTTGTTTTTCCTACGCTTCATTACCAGAACGGGGGTATCGTAATAGACGGGAATGCCTGGACAGGTGTAGAAGGTATGTACGCCGCGGGGGAAATAACGGGTGGCGTGCACGGTTCCAACAGGCTTATGGGCAATTCTCTGTTAGATGTGATATGTTTTGGCAGGATAGCCGGCATTGCAGCCGCAAGGGGTTAAATATTATGAATAAGCTGGAGCGAATTGTAAAAAATGTGTCCGGAGAGCTTTATATAAGGGCTTTAAAGAAAATACCCGGCGATGTAAAGAAAGAGATAACCCGGGCAAAAAACATGGAGAAAAGTCCTCTTGGCAGAAAATTGCTGTCTGTCATACAGCGCAACATTGAGATTGCAGAGAAGGAAGACCTTCTTGTCTGCCAGGATACAGGCCTTCCTATTTATACAATAGGTGTGGCGGATGGTTTCCCTTTATACATTGGGAGTATAGAGGAAAGCATACGAAAAGGTGTTAAGGAAATAACGAAAAAATATCCTTTAAGGTCAAATACCCTGGATACGCTGACAAGGGAAAGGACGCATACTAACACGGGCGCTAAAATACCCGTCATAGATTTTATTCCTATAAAGGGGAAAAAGAAGATCAGCATGGTTTTTGTTCCCAAGGGTTCAGGATCTGAGAATATGAGTTTCCTTAAAATGCTGAAGCCTGCCGATGGTTGCAAAGCCATAAAGAAATTTGTGCTCGAGTGCATGGTGAATTCCGGGGCTAACCCCTGTCCTCCGGTAGTAATAGGCGTAGGGATAGGGGGGACATCGGAATTATGCGTGAAATTGGCCAAGAAGGCGGCGACCAGAAACCTTAATAAAAGGAATCCCGATAAAAATATCGAAAAGATGGAGAGGGATTTGCTGAAGGATGTAAACAGCCTCGGTATAGGGCCTATGGGGCTGGGAGGCACTATTACAGCTTTGGCTGTGAATATTGAGAAGGCGGATACGCATATATCGCTGAATCCTGTAGCCGTGAATATGCAGTGCTGGGCGGCAAGAAGGGCCGAAGCGGTCATTCACGCGGACGGCAAAATCAAGTATGGGGTATAAAATTTTATATAGGTGACATATGAAAAATCTGGTTTTTCCTGTAAAAGGCAGTAAAGAGATAAAGAGACTTGAGTTAGGCGAAGAGGTTTATATTAACGGTTATATTATCGGCTGCAGGGATGCGTCTCTCATGAGGATTTTTGATGAGAAGGTCAGGCCTGCGATGGATCTTTGGAACGCCGCACTGCTTCACACGGCTCCCGGTGTGAAAAAGAGCGGGAATAAGTTTACAAAAATATGTATCGGCACGACTACAAGCACCAGAATGAACAGGTTTACGCTGGGCCTTGTGAAAGAATACGGCGCAAAAGCTATTATCGGGAAGGGAGGGCTTCTTGATGATAGCGTGGAAGCCATGAAGAAATACGGAGCATGTTATCTGGCGATAACCGGCGGCGCGGCGGCGCTGGAAACCACCTGGATCGAGGC
>JAFGBE010000184.1 GCA_016933315.1 Candidatus Auribacterota bacterium | reverse complement strand
CGGGGGACGACGGCATGGAGTTTTACAGGCGGATAATGCAGGATGCGCGCTTTTTTTTAAAAAAGGGCGGGCACCTGGTTTGTGAAATAGGGTATAATCAGGCTTCAAAGGTAACCGGTATTGCGACAAAGAATAGCTTTTCCCATATTAGCATTATAAAAGATTATAACGGGAAAGACCGGGTTGCCTGTTTCAGGACGTGATGCCGGAAAGGGATAAAGAATGGATGCTTTTATCATCAGGGGCGGGAAACAGCTGGCCGGAGAGGTTTGTGTCTCAGGCGCAAAAAACTCTGCTTTGCCTATAATGGCGGCGTCTATCCTGGCGGATTCTCCATGTGAGATACATGGTGTCCCGGAGATAAGGGATATTTCCACCATGGCCGAGATATTAAGCTCTATCGGGGCAAAAGTGTCTGCGGAGGCCGGAACGGTGAAAATAGATCCCGCAGGTATCAATAATTATACGGCCCCTTATGAACTGGTAAAACAGATGAGGGCTTCCATTGCGGTCCTGGGGCCGATGCTGGGCAAATTCGGGAAAGCCAGGGTCTCTCATCCCGGCGGCTGTGTTATAGGCCCACGGCCTGTTGACCTGCACCTGAAAGGGTTGAGCGAACTGGGAACCAGGATAAAAATCGAGCACGGGTATATTTGTGCGGAGGCAGATGAATTAACCGGCGCTGATATTTTTCTGGGGGGAAGGTTCGGTTCAAGCGTCCTCGCCACCGCGAACATTATGATGGCTGCCGTCAAAGCGAAAGGGAATACCGTTATTGAAAGCGCTGCCTGTGAACCCGAAGTGGTAGACCTCGGGAATTTTCTGGTCAAGATGGGCGCGAATATAATCGGATTGGGTTCTCCGAGAATTATTATCAGAGGGGTTAAGAACCTCAAAGGCGTTTCCCATAAGGTTATTCCCGACAGGATTGAAGCTGGAACGTTTATAATCGCCGGCGCCCTGTGCGGCAAAAAACTTGTCGTTAAAAATGCGCTGGCGGAACATCTGAAAGCATTGCTGGATATCCTGCGGAAATCAGGCGTGGAATTTGATATCGGGGACGGTGAAATTACCGTCACAAAAACAGGGAAAAAAGAGCCCTCGGATGTAATCACGATGCCCTACCCAGGGTTTCCGACGGATCTGCAAGCCCAGATGACGACTCTTATGTGCATTACGCCGGGCATAAGCATTATTACGGAAAAAATATATCCCGAAAGGTTTATGCATGTCTCCGAATTGAACAGGATGGGGGCAAGGATACACAGGGAGGCATCGAGCACGATTGTGGCCGGTGTGAAAAATCTCAGCGGAGCTCCTGTTATGGCCTCTGACCTGAGGGCAAGCGCCTCGCTTGTGCTGGCCGGGCTTATTGCCGAAGGAGAAACTGTTATTTCAAGGGTTTATCATATTGACAGGGGTTATGAGGATATAGAATCTAAATTAATGAAGCTCGGAGCGGATATCAGGAGAATAAAAGAAGTTTAACAGATAAGCAGTTAAGCAGTAAAAAATAGTATCAACCACAGATAACTCAGATAATCACAGATAAAGAATATTGAATACAAAAGAAAAAGTTAAGAATTATAATTTTTTATTTTCAAACTATTTACATATTTTCTGTTTTTTTATCTGTGTGTTCTGTGTAATCTGTGGTTAAGAAGTTTTGAAGTTTTTTGTGTGAATAGGATTATCTAAGCCGTTCAGCAGTAAAAAACAAAATTGTTGAATCAATAAACCATTTAACTGTTAAACTGTTGAACTATTAAACTGCTAAACTAATCTATTATGTTTGATGAATTGACATTGAAATTCGGGAGATTATTTAAAAATCTGCGGGGCTACGGCAGGCTCAGCGAAAAGAATATTGAAGACGCGCTGAGGGATGTAAGGCTTGCCCTGTTGGAGGCGGATGTCAATTATCATGTGGTCAGGGAATTTATAGAGTCTGTTAAGCAAAAGGCCCTGGGTGAAAAAGTCCTTTCCAGTATTTCCCCGGGCCAGCAGTTTATCAAGGTCCTGTTTGATGAGCTGGCAAAATTCCTTTCGGGCGGCGAAAATGAGGAAGTCCTGCCGGAAGACAGGATTATTCTTATGGCCGGCCTGCAGGGTTCCGGCAAGACAACGACATGCGGAAAGCTTGGCCGTATGCTTAAAAATAAAAACCGCAAAACCCTGCTTGCTGCCTGTGATATACACCGCCCGGCGGCGGTAGAGCAGCTGATACAGCTAGGGCGTATTAACGGCCTGGATGTTTATTCCGGCAAGAAACAGGGGAATGCGGTTGATATTGCCCGGGATTCCCTGTCTGTGTTCCGCGAAGGCAAGTATGACCACCTTATAATCGATTCAGCCGGAAGGATGCACATCGACGATGCAATGATGGATGAAATAGTCGAAATAAAGAAAGAGGTCATCCCTTCAAAGATTTATTTTGTTGCCGATTCATGCACGGGGCAGGATGCGGTATTAAGCGCGGAATCATTCCATAAGGCCCTGGATTTTTCGGGCGTTATACTTACCAAGCTTGACGGTGATACAAGAGGCGGAGCGGCTATATCAATAAGGCATGTTACGGGTAAGCCGGTTGTCTACGCCGGCACAGGGGAAAAAAGCGGCGACCTGGAAATTTTTTACCCGGAAAGGATGGCTTCGAGGATATTGGGAATGGGTGATGTCGTTACGCTGGTTGAAAAAGCCCGGGATTCTCTTGACCGGGAGGAGGCTGAAAACCTGCTTAAGAAAATTAAAAAACAGGAATTTAATTTCAACGATTTTCTGAAACAGGTGAAACAGCTGAAAAAGATGGGTTCTTTGACAGATCTCCTGGGTTATCTGCCGGGCGCCGGAAAACTCAAAGGCCTTAATGTCGATGACAGCGAGTTAACCAGGATAGAGGCGATAGTGTCATCTATGACCGCTAAAGAGAGAAATAACCCTTCTGTGATTAACGGGAGCCGGCGCAAAAGGATAGCGGCGGGCAGCGGCACAACATTGCAGGATGTCAATTCTCTCATGAAAAGGTTTGAGATGAGCGGGAAGATGCTGAAAAAATTAACACAGTTCAAAGGCAAAATGCCCGACATCCCCGGTTTCGGGCTGTAGAAAAAATGGTTGACTTTAATATACCCATACTGTATATTTTCTCACTTGTAATTTTATAATATCTGATATTAATTTTTGGCTGGTGTTCAGGAGGAATTAATGGCTGTAAAAATCAGGCTTAAGAGAATGGGTTCGAAAAACAATCCCTTTTTCAGGATTGTAGTTGCCGATACCAGAAGTCCCAGGGACGGAAGATTTATTGAGCAGATAGGCACCTATGACCCTAAGGTTGACGGCAGTGTGACCGTAGATAAGGATAGGGCGGACTACTGGATAGGCAAAGGAGCGAAACCTTCCGATACAGTTAGAGTGCTGCTTAAAAAACAGGGCTTGTCGAACAGATAATAAAATGCCACGGCAAAAAAAAATAACCGTAGTCATTTTAACGCTTTTTCCAGGCATGTTTAACGGGGTATTCAGCGAGTCTATAATCAAAAGAGCTGTAAATGCCGGTAAAGTGGAACTAAAAATAGTTAATTTAAGGGACTTTACGAAAGACAGGCATAAGACTGCGGATGACAGGCCGTACGGCGGCGGAGCCGGAATGGTTTTAAAGCCTGAACCGATCTTTGAGGCTGTAAAAAAGTTTAAAAAGAGAAACTCGGTTGTTTTGCTGACCAGCGCGTCAGGAAAGAAATATACGCAGAAAGATTGCGAAAAACTTTCATCCTGCAGCCATATCATCATCATTTGCGGACATTACGAAGGGGTTGATGAAAGGGTTGCCGAAAAACTGGCGGACTACGAGTTCTCGGTCGGCGATTATGTTTTGACGAACGGCGAGGTCCCTGCGATGATAATTGTTGATTCGATTGCAAGGTTGCTGCCGGGTGTTCTAGGGCATTCTGATTCAAACAGGTATGAATCCTTTGCGGATGGCATTCTGGAATATCCTCATTATACCAGGCCTGCCGTTTATAATGGTTTTAAGGTGCCGAAAGTGCTGCTTTCGGGAAATCACAAAGAGATTGACGGCTGGAGAAGGAATAAGGCTCTGGCAAAAACAAGGAAAAACAGGAAAGATCTGCTGGTAAAAACCGGGAATAAGAAGTCTTTAAAGGGAGATTGAAAAGATGAATAAAATCATATCCGAAATAGAGAAATCACAGATGAAGAAGAAAATTCCCCCGTTTACCGTAGGGGATACGATAAAGGTGCTTTTTAAGATACTTGAAGGCGACAAGGAAAGAATGCAGGCATTTCAGGGAGTTGTCATTTCGAGAAAAAGCACGGGGATTAACGAAGCGGTAACATTGAGAAGGATATCATATGGGGAGGGCGTAGAGAGAGTTTTCCTGCTCCATTCCCCCAAAGTCGGCAAGATCGAGATTATAAAAACAGGCTCGACAGGCAGAGCAAAATTATATTACCTCAGGGATAAAGTCGGGAAAAAAGCGCGCCTTAAGAATGAACAGCATGTTGCGGGAATGGCCGAAGAAGACAGCCTTGTTACAGGCGATATTGCCGGTTCCGGAGCTCCCGAACCTGTTAAACCCGAAGCAAAAGCACCCGAAAAGGAAAAAGCCGGCAAAGAATGACGAAACTCCCTGATGAAAAATTTTATTCTCTTTTGGAAATAGAAAACGGTTTACGCGGACAGGGATTAAAGTTGATTGCGGGGGTTGATGAGGCAGGCAGGGGGCCTTTAGCGGGCCCGGTTGTGGCAAGCGCGGTAATATTCTATGAAATCCCGCCGGTTTTAGGAATAGATGATTCAAAAAAACTGTCTAAGAACCAGAGAAGAAAAATATTTGATTTTCTTGTTTCTTCCTCCAATGTCGCTATAGGAATAGGGACCGAATCAGAAGATGCGATTGACAGCAAGAATATCAGGGAAGCATCTTTTGATGCTATGAAAAAAGCGGTTTTTTCCCTTCCGGTCAAACCGGATTTTGTCATTGTCGACGGATTTGCGATACCCGGCCTTCCCATCCCCCAGCAGAACATAATCAAAGGCGATTCCAGAAGCTTGTCAATCGCAGCCGCATCGATTATAGCGAAAGTATTGCGTGATGATATGATGGACAAATATGACATCGAATTCCCTGATTACGGGTTTTCAAGGCATAAGGGGTACGGCACAAAGGAACATCTGGAATGTTTGAGGAAATTCGGCCCGTGCCGGATACACCGGAAGACATTTGCGCCGGTAAGAAATTACCGCGACAGCGGAAATTAAAGGCATAATCAAAACAGATGAAAACGGTTGACCTGGCGCGAGCAGGAGAAGAATTTGCGGTAAAACATCTTATTGACAAGGGGTATACTATTCTTGAGAGGAATTTCAGGACAAAGTTCGGCGAAATAGATATTATAGCCGAGAAATCAGGAAGTGTTGTATTCGTTGAAGTAAAATCCAGGACAGAGGGAACAGGTTATATCCCTTCTGAAGCCGTTGATTCGAGGAAAAAACGCCGGCTTGTCCGGTTGTCCGAGTGTTATATATCCCGCTGCGGCGAAAAATATGACGGTTTCAGGATTGACTTGATCGGTTTGGTATTTAAAGCGGGCAGGATTCTGAGCGTAGAACATCTGGAAAACATTATTGAGGGTTAAATATGCTTGCGCAAGTGAAATCTTCCTGTGTATATGGGATAGACGGGTACCTGATAGATATTGAAGTGGACATATCAAGAGGCCTTCCGGCAAGCGTCATAGTCGGATTGCCGGATGCCGCCGTAAAGGAAAGTAAAGACAGGGTGAAATCAGCCTTGCAGAATTCAGGCTTTAAATACCCTTCAAAAAGAATCACCGTAAACCTGGCTCCCGCCGATTTAAAAAAGGAAGGCTCTCTCTTCGATCTGCCTATTGCTATCGGGATGCTGTGCGCCTCGGAGCAGATAAAAAAAGTCCGGACAGGCTATATCATCATAGGGGAGTTGTCGCTGGACGGGAAGGTGCGTCCGGTAAATGGTATCTTATCCATGGCGCTGATGTGCGCGAAAGATAATTTTAAAGGGATTATCCTGCCTTCGGGAAATGCGGGTGAAGCGTCTTATGTAAAGGGGATTGAAGTCATAGGCGTCTCAAACCTGGCTGAAGCGGTTGATTTTATAGAGGGAAACAGCGATATCGCGCCCTGTGAGAATAAATGTGATGCGGGCGAGGGCTGTCTTAATCCCGAGCATATGGATTTTTCGGAGGTAAAGGGACAGGAACACGTGAAAAGAGCGCTGGAAATAGCTGTTGCCGGCGGGCATAATATTTTAATGATAGGCCCTCCCGGGACCGGCAAGACTATGCTTGCAAAAAGGGTCCCTTCGATAATGCCGGATATGAATATCGAGGAAGCTCTTGAAACCGCTAGAATTCACAGCACGGCGGGCGCCAATAAAAAATATTTCCGTGACGGGATATTTAAAAGGCCTTTCCGCTCGCCGCATCATACGGCAAGCGATGTATCCATAATAGGCGGAGGCCAGTTTCCGAAACCCGGTGAAGTTTCGCTTGCGCATAACGGTGTTTTATTCTTAGATGAGCTGCCTGAGTTCAAAAGGAATGTGCTGGAAGTATTAAGACAACCTCTCGAAGACAGGGAGGTTACCGTTTCGCGTGTTAAAACAACCATTACTTTTCCCGCTAACTATATGTTGATCGCCGCGATGAATCCGTGCCCCTGCGGGTATTTTACGGACCAGAACAGGGAATGCAGATGCACTCCCCTGCAGATACAGAGATATATATCGAGGATATCCGGGCCGCTTATGGACAGAATAGATATTCATATAGAAGTCCCCGTGGTGAGATTCAGGGATATTGCGTCAAAAAAGCCCGCAGAGCCTTCAGCTCATGTAAAATCCAGAGTTGAGAAAGCCAGGAAAATCCAGAAAACAAGATTCGGATCGGGCAAAATCCATTGTAATGCCCAGATGAATTCGAAGCAGATAAAAAAATATTGTTGTATCGAAAAGGAAGCCGAAGAATTGCTGAACAAAGCGATGGATAACCTTTGTCTTTCGGCCAGGGCTTACGATAAGATAAAGAAGATAGCCAGGACTATAGCCGATATAGATGATTCGCCGGGCATCATAAGCAGGCATATCGCGGAGGCTGTCCAGTACAGATCTCTTGACAAAAATATATGGCCTGCATGAGAATGGGATATCGGCATTATGAAAGGATTACCAGGATGATTATTGTTGGCGAGAAAATAAATACCAGCAGGAAAATTGTAGCGGATGCCGTAAGGAACAGGGATAAACGGTTTATTCTGGACCTGGCGGGTGTCCAGGAGTCCGCCGGAGCGAGTTATATAGATATAAATGTGGGCACGTTTATTAACACCGAACCGGAAGATATGGCCTGGGTCGTTGATTCGATTTCAGGTAATGTGAAGATTCCTCTGAGTATAGACAGCCCTAACCCCAAAGCGGTTGCGGCTGCGATGGGTATTGTAAAAGGGCCGGTATTGATAAATTCGATATCACTGGAGAAAGAAAGGTTCGACAATCTAATTCCTATAGCGCAGGAATTCAAGTGCCCCGTGATAGGGTTGCTTATAGAAGACGGGAACCTTCCCGCTGATGCGGAAAGCAGGATGAAGGTCGCCGATAAGCTTGTCACCCGCCTGGCGGATAAGGGGGTGGCGCACGGTTCAATATTTATTGACCCTATGGTCCAGCCTTTGAGTACCAGCATGAACGGCTTGAATGAAATATTCAGGTTTACAGCAAAATTCAAGTCTTCTTTTCCCGGTGTCCATTTGATTTGCGGTTTGAGTAATGTGTCGTTCGGTTTGCCTAACAGGAAACTGGTAAACCGGGCTTTTCTTGCCGCGATGATGACATTGGGTATGGATTCGGCGATTTGCGACCCTCTTGATAAGGAACTTATGGGCCTTATTGCGGCGCAGGAAGCGTTGCTGGGAAAAGATCAGTTTTGCATGAATTTCATTTCTCTTTCCAGGAGCGGAAAAATATAATTTGATTTACCGGCTCCGTCGGAATGCCAAGGATGAAAAAGAAAAGATACCTCAAGATTAACGGCAATAAGTACAGTTTTCAATCCGGAGAACCGTTCCGGGAT
>JAFGBE010000183.1 GCA_016933315.1 Candidatus Auribacterota bacterium | reverse complement strand
TCCGCCTGCTTGAAGGCGTAAAAGAACCTGTTGATTGTGCTGTGCTCCCGCACCTGCGTTATTCAAAAGAGAGCGCGCTTAAATTGCACTCGATGGGATTTGAGGTGATGCTCCATTGTCCGATGGAACCCGAATCCGGGGCAATTGATGCGGGCAGGGGAGTAATATTTTCGGGCATGAGTAAACAGGAGATAATAGAAACCCTGGAACAGAACCTTGAATCTGTCCCCTTCGCCGCCGGCGTGAATAATCATATGGGATCAAAAGCCTGCAAGTCGAAAGATCTTGTCAGGACGGTCCTGGGGGAAACGGATAAAAGAGGGCTGTTTTTTGTCGACAGCCTTACTTCAAATGATTCTGTCATTTGTCAGGTTGCGGGAGAAATCGGTTGTCCTTCTATAGAAAGAGATGTTTTTCTGGATAATGTCAGGGAAGATGAATCAATAAGAAATGCGTTCGAAGAATTAATAAAGCTGTCGAAAAAGAACGGCGGGGCTGTCGGCATAGGCCATTACCGCGAACAGACGCTGAAGATACTGATTTCTTATATTAATGTGATAAAATGTAATGATTTGAAAATAGTTCCAGCTTCTGAGATGGCGAACATAAAGGGTGGAGATTGAAAATATTAGGCATCGAGACTTCCTGCGATGAAACTTCCGCAGCCGTTGTTTCCGGCGGCAAAAGAATACTGTCGAACGTCATCTCCTCTCAGGTGGATATACACAGGAGATTCGGAGGCGTCGTCCCCGAGATAGCCAGTCGGGCGCATCTTGAAAGCATAGAGAGCATTGTGGATATCGCAATACAGTCCGCCGGCATAAGAATTGCGGATATAGACGGCGTAGCTGTTACCAGGGGCCCGGGTTTGATAGGAGCATTATTGGTAGGGATTTCTTTTGCCGAGGCCTTTGCCGAATCTATAAACAAACCCCTGGCGGGCGTCAATCATCTGCATGCGCATGTATATGCAAATTTGCTTTCGGAAGATTCTTTAAAAATGCCTTTTATCTGGCTTATTGTTTCCGGAGGGCATACGTTACTCGGCATATCAAGGGATATCGGCGAATATGAGCTGTTGGGCACGACAGTTGATGATGCCGCCGGCGAAGCGTTTGATAAAGTTTCCAAGCTTTTGGGGCTCGGGTATCCCGGCGGGCCCGCGATACAGAAAGTTGCCGCCGGAGGAAACCCTCTTTTTATTAATTTCCCCAGGGCAAAGGTAAAAAGAAACCCCTATTTTTTCAGTTTCAGCGGATTGAAGACGGCGGTTTTGTATTATATTAAAGAAAACGAAAAATCCGGATTGGACATTCCTTCCATCGCGGCATCTTTTCAGGAGGCCGTAGTCGATGTCCTTGTTTCCAGGACAATAGAAGCTTCCGTCAAATACGGCATAAACAGGGTAGTCTTGGGCGGAGGAGTGGCATGCAACAGCAGGCTTAGAGAGAAATTTTCAGCAGATTGCGGAAAGAACAGCATAGAACTTTTTATCCCTCCTTTCGATTTGTGTACCGATAATGCGGCCATGGTTGCCGGCCTGGGATTTGAAATTATCAATAGAGGCCTGAATGCCGGGTTCCATGCAGACCCCAATCTGAAAATATAGTAATTAGTTGAACTTATAAGCGAGACATGTTACATTTTTGTAACGGTTTTTCTGATTGCTCTTGACTTTGGTTTTATTTCTATTCTAGAATTTTAATGGATATTTATGACTCAACAAAGTGATTATATTGCCAATATTTTGATGGATGTCGGCCTGGTTGATGAAGGATCCGTTGAAAAGGCCAAAGATCATTCTGTCAAAACCGGAAAAAGCTTCCAGGAAGCCCTTGTTGAACTGGGTTTGTGCAAAGAAATCGACATTCTCAAGGCGTTGGCAGTACAGTTCGGAATGGAATTTATTCAGTTAAGCGATATAGATATTCCCAAAGACATAATAAAGTTAATCCCTCCTGAAACCGCAAAGAAGTACAAGATTGTCCCCATAAAAAAGAAAGGCGATACGATTACAGTTGCGCTGGCAGAGCCCACCGACGCGGATATATTTGACAATTTAAGTTTTATCCTGAAATGTAATATAGAGGGTGTTGTCGCGACGAAAGAGGAAATTTTAGCGGCTCTTGATAAATATTACGGCGTTACCGAAGAAACAGTGGATAAAATGATTGCGGAACTCAGCGAGGGAGACATAACTTTTCTGGACGAAAAAACGCGCAATGTGGAAGAAGAGGGAGTGGCTGAAGAAGCTCCCGTCATAAAGCTTGTAAGTTTGCTGATTTTAGAAGCGTTTAAAATGAGATCAAGCGATATTCACCTGGAACCGCTGGAAAGGAAATTCAGAGTCCGTTACAGGATAGACGGCGTCCTTCATGAGATGCAGTCTCCCCCCAAAAGATTACAAGGCTCCATTATTTCGAGAATAAAGATTATGTCTAACATGTCCATTGCCGAAAAACGGCTTCCCCAGGACGGCAGAATAAAAATCAACCTGATGGGCAAAGAGATAGATTTGCGTGTTTCGTCCCTTCCGGCCAACCACGGGGAAAGTGTCGTGTTGAGATTACTCGACAAATCAAGCCTTCTGCTCGGACTTTCGGAGCTCGGATTTTTTGCCGATGACCAGGAAACATTTGAGGACCTTATAACTCTTCCCAACGGGATATTGCTTATAACAGGCCCTACCGGCAGCGGAAAAACCACAACGCTCTACGGCGCGTTGAATTATATAAACCGGCCCGACAGAAAAATCATAACGGTCGAAGACCCTGTAGAATATATGCTGTCGGGGATAAACCAGGTGCAGGTCAATGAAGACATAGGGCTCACATTTGCAAACGTGCTGAGGTCAATATTAAGACAGGCTCCCAACGTTATAATGATCGGTGAAATCCGTGATATTGAAACGGCTAATATTGCGGTGCAGGCGGCGTTGACAGGCCACTTGGTTTTCTCCACTCTTCATACCAATGATGCCTCAGGTGCCATTACAAGGCTGATAGACCAGGGTGTTAAACCTTTTTTGGTCGCATCTTCGGTCCAGGCTATCCTGGCGCAGAGGCTGGTCAGAAAAATCTGCAATGCCTGCAAACAGGAATATAAGCCCGGCGAGTATGAAATATCGGCCGCGAAACTTGACCCCGAAAAGATAAAGGATGTGAAATTTTATAAAGGGGTCGGGTGTAGCGAGTGTAATAATACCGGATACAAGGGAAGAATAGGAATCTATGAGCTGCTGGTGGTCAATGATGAAATAAGAAAGATGATATATCAGAAATGCACCAGCGGTGTTATAAGGCAGAAAGCAAGGGAAATAGGCATGAGAACACTGCGCGAAGACGGCATAAGAAAAGCTTTAGGCGGAATTACCACGTTGGATGAGGTTTTCCGCATTACACAGATGGATATTGAATAGGATGAATTTGAGAGGGAAAAAATATGTATGAGATGAAAGATCTGCTGCAGTTAGTTGTGGATGAAAACGCTTCGGACCTTCATGTGACCGTTGATTCTCCCCCCGTTTTAAGGATGGATGGGGAATTGTGCCCTATTGAAGGGGAAAAACTAACCCCCGCTGACACGGAGCGCCTTATGAAAGCCGTAACATCCGAGGTTCATATCCAGAGAGTAAGGGAAGAAGGAGGTACGGATTTCGGTTTCGGTTTTGGCGAACAGGCGCGATTCAGAGTAAGTGTTTACCGCCAGAAAGGCAGATATGCATTAAGCTTGAGGCTGATACCGTCTAAACTTATGAGTTTCGAAGAGATAGGACTAGGACCGGGAATTAAAGACCTCCTTTACAAGCCCAGAGGGCTTGTCCTGGTTACGGGCCCGACCGGGTCAGGTAAAACTACGACTCTCGCGACCATGATTGACTTTATCAACAGCGAGAGGAAATCACATATCATAACGATCGAAGACCCTATCGAATATTACCATAGGCATAGGAACTGTATTGTAACGCAAAGGGAAATAGGGGTTGATGTCCCTTCATTTTCTGAAGCCCTCCGGCGAGCATTAAGGCAGGATCCGGATGTAATCCTTGTAGGCGAAATGAGGGATGTCACTACGATGGAAGCCGCGATAACGGCGGCGGAGACAGGGCACCTTGTTTTTGCGACCTTACATACCACAGGTACCGTACGTACGATGGACAGGATAATAAATGCATTCCCCGCAAACCAGCAGGAGCAGATAAGGCAACAGGTTGCGGCGTCTATCCAGGCTGTGATATCCCAGCAGTTATTGGTTAAAGCTGACGGCAAAGGCAGGATTGCCGCCTTTGAAGTTATGATTGCCACCGATTCAATAAGGGCGCATATAAGGGAGAAAAAAACTTTCAGAATCGTTTCGGACCTGCAGACCGGGCAGAAACTCGGGATGCATACGCTTGATGCCCACTTGTATGAACTTTACAGAGCCAATCTTATCAAGTACGAGGATTTGATAGCATATGCGCAGGATCCGGGCGAAATTATAGGAAAACTTAACAGTAGCGGCAAGAGGTGAAAATAGCGGATGACTACCGACAGTATTTTTTTAGGGCAGCTCCTGGTTGAGAGGGGGTTTATTACAAAAGAACAGCTCGAAGAAGCTAAAGACGAGCATGAGCGTACCGGCAGGTTGCTCGGACATGTCCTTGTTGATTTCGGATATGTTTCGGAAGAAGATATTATAATGGCTCTCGGCCAGGAACTCGGCATGGAGACAGTCAATTTAAAAAAGGTCGAGATACCCAAAGAAGTTATAGGTAAAATTCCTTCGAATATGGCCAGGCTGTATGAGATTTTACCCTGCGAATTGAGAGGCAATACTTTGATTGTCGCCATGGCGGATCCTCTCAACCCCAATATGCTTGATGATTTGAGATTTATGATTGATATGGATATAAAGGGGGCTATCAGCAATAAACAGGATATAGAGGATGCGATTAAAAAATACTATGGCGATGAAACCGAAACATTTACGGAGCTTCTGGAGGAGATAGAGGAAGAAATGCCTTCGGGTTCGGTTGATAGCTCGGAGAATATGGATCTTACAAGCCTTAAGGAACTGGCCAGCGAAGCCCCGGTAGTAAGGCTTCTCAACCTTGTTTTAATTCAGGCTATTAAGGACAGGGCGAGCGATATTCATTTTGAGCCGTTTGAAGATGAAT
>JAFGBE010000182.1 GCA_016933315.1 Candidatus Auribacterota bacterium | reverse complement strand
GCCCGCCGGGTTTTTTGCTTTTCCTGTTCAGAAAAGCGTCATCCCTTTGGGGTGTCACGTTGACTGCGATAATATTTGATATGTCGCGCGCCTTCAGCACGCTGGCGGGGACTTTGTTAAGGATGCCGCCGTCGACAAGGTATTTTTCTCCCATTCTTACAGGTGTCAGTATGCCCGGCAGGGCTCCGCTGGCGTATACGGCCCTGCGGAGCAGGCCGTGTTCGATAATTATTTCATTCCCTGAAACCAGGTCGGCGCACACCACGTACAATTTATAAGGGAGGTCTTTAAAAGTCGTATTTCCGTAAGCTTCCTTTGCCATTTTTTTAAGTTTTTTGCTTTTGAGGATTGACCTGAACGGGAAATTAAAATCATAAATAGCGCCTTTTTTTGTCCATTGCTTTTTCATTATGTCATAGACTTCGGGCGATTTATAACCCATGGCGTACAGCGCCGCCACCACCGCGCCCATGCTGCTGCCGCAGTAGACATCCGGTTCAATAGCGTTTTCCTCCAGGACTTTCATAACGCCTATATGGGCAAACCCCCTGGCTCCCCCTCCGCCGAACACCAGTCCCACAGTCTTGTTTTTCAGGAACCTGGCGGCGCGTATTATTTCCGCGGCGCGGGCAGATGAGCCGCCGGTGTCGTACGAAAGAATCGGCTTGGTTGTAAACTTCCTGGCGTTTCTCCTGATATCCAGCGCGCCGCCCTTTCCCGCGATGGTCAGCGCCCCGGCGTATTTTTCGTCATCTCCGGCGTAAAGCGCCATATTCCTGCCGTCGGTGAAAAGAATGACCCTGGACGAATTTTCCAGCAGAGCGGAATGTTTGCCCGCGGGAAGTATTTCAATGTTTATTACATGCGAATACTCTTTGAGAAGGGTCGTCAGCGTGTCATTGATATCCGCTGAGGGCGCGAGAAAGCCTATATGGAGCGAGTCCGAATATATGCTGGTCTTTACCGATTTTGACGCCTGTTGGGCGGACAGTTTCATTGTTTTTAAATATTTGCACGGAAGCTTCAGGATGGAATCCTCTTCCGGGGAAAAAAGCAGAAGAACGGGTTTCCTGCAGCCGGAAGAGAACGTTTCCCCCACAGCGAAAGCGTATGCCGCGAGTTCCCCGGCCAGCGGCAGGTCGCGCGTTAAAATCGAGGATAACGCTATCGCCGGCGATGTTTCGGGCCCCTTGTTGGAATGCCTCAGCCTTTTGCTTAAGATAAGGCTGAGGTTCAGGGCGATCGACGGATATTTTTCAAGCAGTTTCAAAAAACGGGTTTTGCGCAGCACCAGCAGCTGCGTATCGAGCATTGAAACGACATTGGCCGATATCTTTTCATTTGTGATAATGGACATCTCCCCGAAACATTCCCCCGCCGTAAGGACCGAGAGGATCTTGTCCTGCGAATCCTCTTCCGCCCGGGAGATGCTGACCTGTCCTGATTTTATAAGGTAAAGGCATTCATTTATGTCGCCCGCCCTGATTATGCACTCGCCGCGGCGGCAGGACCTGTTTTCGAGGCATGGCAGTATTTCGGATATATCAGAATCCGAAAGTTTGTCGAACAGATAAAATTTTCTTAATTCGCCTGATTCAATCATAGAGCTTTTTACAGTGTCCTGACGGTTTTAAAGTTTTCCTGGAAACCGGGGTCGGAGTTCAGTTTCAGCATCTTGAACTGGCCGTCCGGCACGCCTTCGGAAACCTTTTTCTTCCTGTATGTATCATATGAGCCGCGTTCGGCGATTTTCAGAACCGGCCTGTCAAGCCTTGAAGATTTGCGTTTCGAGTCATATTCGATGTTGATTTTTCTCAAAAAAGCGTCTATATCGCTGATTAACGCCAGCCCTGCTTCCTCGTTAATTTTATCCGTTGTCTCTTCAACAATAAAGACATATTTGGGAAGATTTTCTGTATCGATTGTCGCGACGATGAATTCAAGGTGGAGCCGGTTTTTTTCAAGCGACCTGCTTACCGCTTCGACGACCTGCGATTCATACAGCTTTTCGCCGGTTATGGAGGAAACGCCTTTTCCCTTCTGGCAGAATTTTATCACCGGGGTCCTGTTATAGAAATCCGCCACTTCGATGATATCGTTCATCTCGTAACGGTACAGCCCGGCCAGTGTCGTGGGGTAAACGAAATACCTGCCGCCTTTTTTCAGCTGGGATACCGTCAGGAATCTCTTTTTGCCGCTGTCCGCGTCTGCCTCGTCGAGAAATTCGTAATAGTTGGTCTCTATGGCAAGTATGCCGGCCGGCGTATTGTCTTCTATCGGTATCGAGCCCCTGAGTTCGCTGGCGAGATATCCCCAGTCCCTCAAAGGCGTTTCTTTGCTGAAGTATTTGCTGAAGTCTCTCAGGTAGATGCCGACACTGCCGCCCAGCCAGCATCCTATCAGCGCCAGCGAAGGCCAGGCTCCGGCGGGAGACAGGCTGCCGGCCGAATCCATGATATCTTCAAGGTGTTTCGCCCGGGCTCGGTCTTTTTTAAGATAAGGCATTATCCGGGCGCGCAGGTTTTTGCCGGATTCCTTAAGCATGGCGCATGTCCCCTCGTAAAGATCCCTTATGAGTTCCGGAGCGTGTTCGGTTGTTTTCTGGCATAGCAACAGTATGGTGGAGGGGTTGCATGTCCCTATGAATGAAATGTTTTCCTGCAGGGCCAGCCTGAGGAGGATATAATATTTTGATTTATAATCGTCCATCGCAAAAACATCGTAAGGCACGGAATAGTTTTTCTTCATCACAGCGGGCATATTCTTGTAGGCATGCCCTGATTCCGCCCCGCATGGAATACCCTTTTCAGTATAGGATTCCGCCTCGGGGCTTACCACCGATAATATTTTTCCGTTAAAAATATCGGGGTGTTTCCTTGAAGCGTAATACATCCAGAGGCGCATAACCATGGATTTCGCGTTTCTTGAAGACTGTGTGACCGGTATGTACTTGGGTTTTCCGGTGGTTCCGCTGGTTGTGGCGAAAAAAATGGGGTTCTCTGCCGTTAATATGTTCGTTTCCCCTTTTAATGATTTTTCGATGAACGGGAGCAGCCCGTCATATTTAAAGACAGGGACTTTGCTTTGATACTGCCCGGCGTCGGATATGCTCCCGAAACCGTGTTTTTTCCCGAAAGACGTATTGCTGTTGGCGGATATGATTTTTTTAAGAAGCAGGTCCTGTGTCGACGCAGGTTCGGATGTCGATGCCTCGAACCTCAGCGCGTCCTTATGCCCTATGGCTTTTATTATATATGAAACGATATTCATTCAGACCTTGACCCTGTATAATTCGACGCAGTAATTCTCCAGTTTCTTCTCTGTTATTTTTATCCCCAGCCCCGGCCCTGTCAGCGGCCCGGCCATGCCTTTCCTTCGAAAAGATATATCTTCCGTCGATAAGTCATCTGTGAGAAGGTACCTGGAATAAGACCCTTCAATGCGCAGAAGGTTCCTGTTGCATGACGCGAAATGCCTGCCGTATGCGGAAAGGATTGCGGTTTCTCCCACCTGGCAGCCCAGGATGCACCTGATTCCGTTATTTTCAGCGGCGGACAGTATTTTTTCGCACCGGGAAAACCCTCCGCATTTCGAAAGCCTCAGGTTGAAGATCCCCCTGAACCCGTTTTTAATCAGTTTTTCGGCGTCTTCATAAGAGCACAGGCTTTCATCCAGGATTACAGGTATGCTGATTTTTTCCTGGAGGCCGATAATATCCGGAATATTTTTGGACGCAAGGGGTTCTTCCACAGCTTCGACACCATACGGTTCCATTTTATTGATTATCCTCGCCGCATCTTCCGCATTCCATGCGGAATTGGCGTCCACTCTTATGGCGGCGGCGAAGCCGAGTATTTTCCGGGCCATCCTGATTATCCCGATGTCGTCTTCGCCTGAAACCTTTATTTTTATATCCTTAAACCCGTAAAGCCGGATTTTCAGCAGTTTCTTCAGGATTTGCGGATAACCGCCTTTGCTTAATACCGCCGAGTAGAATACTTTTGCTCCGGAGCTTTTCCCCGCAACTTCTGAAACGGATTTGTTTTCCCGCCGGCAATGAAAGTCAAGAAGCGCGCATTCGACCGCGCAGGAAGCGGCTCCGGGAAACACATTTTCCCGGGGGTCTCGCCTGAGCGGCGAATCCCTGAAGTCATCATAAACATCCTTTGCGGTTTTATAGCCCTTGCGGAGATATTCCCCGAGAAGGCTGTTTTTTATATAAGCCGCCGCGCTCTCCACGGTTTCCCCTGTGACATACTGCCTGGGCAGCCCTTCGCCGTACCCGTCAGGGACGCCTGAACCCCTTAAACGGACTATTATGCCGTCCGAACGGTTCCTGGACGCGAGATTATGTATAAAAGGGCTTTTAAAAGGTATTTGAGTCTTGTAGACGATAATCTCTTTTATCTGCATATACTGCCCGCCCATTCCTCGGCCAGCTCAAGCATTTCAAGCCTTGATCCGGCGTCGAATTCAATACTGTGAAGGCTGTCCGGGAAATCTATTACCCGGCGGTTTGGACCCGACAGAAGTTTTTTTGTGTAATCGTTATCGACTATGGGGTCTTTACCCGACAAAAAACACAGGATGGGTGTTGTTATCCTGCCGATATTTTTTATGCAATCCGATTCCATTTTCCGGGAGACATAAAAGAACCTGGATGTCGCCTTCCTCAAAGACAGAGTATCTTTATTTATGTAGCCGATGTATTTCGGATTATCGGTGAACATTTCGTCTTTCAGCGGAATTTTTATATAATGCTTCCCGCCGAAAAGCATATCGCCGGCAAGGAAGATTTTCCGGCGGAGCGGCAGCGATATCACTGTTTTTATCCCGGGCGACAGGAGTATTATCCCTGAACAGTAAGAGGGGTTTTTTATGGCCCGGCATAATGCTGTTTTCGCTCCCCAGCACAGGCCCATTATGAACAATGCGCCCGGCATAGCGTCTCCCCGGACAAATTCAATGACTTTGTCAAAGTCTCTTAACAGGACTTCTTCGCTTCCGCAATCGCCTCTTTTGCCGCCCGACAGGCCCGAGCCTCTCCTGTCATAAGCGTAAAAATTAAACCCGTTTTCGGAAAACCAGCTGCCGGTTTCCAGCGACCATTCACTGTGGCTTTGTATCCCGTGTATATATATTAAGGCGTATTTATTCGAGGCTTTTTTAAAGGAACGTATCTTTATCGGTATCCCGTCTTCGGAAGTTATTTCGCGCAGTTCGTGCCTGTAATTTGAAAATATGTTCATTTACTTTCGGCCCAGCTTAATATGTCCTGAATGATTTCGTTTTCGTGTTCGATTGTCTCAAGCTGGAGGCTGTGGCAGGCGTTTTTAATCACTTTGATTTCCCTGCCGGCATTAAGCCTCTCGGCCCATTCGACGACTGCCTTATTGTCGATGATGCGGTCACGCTCCGCCAGAAGTATCAGGACGGGTATTTTTAATTTATCCGCCTTTGAGTAATGGATTATCTTCATCCTCAGCAATTCCAGGTAAAAGCTTGCGGTCACGCTGTTGATCTTAAGCTCGTCTTTCCTTATATATTCCTGCACTTCCCGGGAATCGCTGAACATGTCCGCGGTGATGGGTATCGGGAATCTTTTCCGGGGATTTAAAATCTTCGATATAAAAATATCCAGTTTCATAAAAAAAGGCACGTTTATCAGGGTTTCGATCGCGGGAGACATCAATACCAGCCCCGCCGCCTCATCCGGGTATTCGAGCGCATAATTTATTATTATGCTGGCTCCGAGAGACAATCCTATGAGGAATATGCCGGTGCCCGGGGTTTCATCTTTTATTATCCTGATCAGGCATCGGATATCGGCAAGGATTTCTTTATATGAAGACAGGTCGCCTCTCGGCCCTTCGCTCAAACCGGAACCTCTGCGGTCAGGAGCATAGACGCTCCTCCCGTTTGCAGCCAGTAATCGGGCGGTGTTTTCGAACCAGCCGCTGTGGCTCTCGATGCCGTGTATATAGATAAAAATGTTCTTTGCCGGTGTTCCGGCGGGCCAGAACCGGTAAGCTATTTTACAGCCGTCTGAACTTTTATAATATTTTATATCCATAAATATCCATATACGGTTTTTATGATAATTAGGATATTATATAGGTCAAATAAGTTAAATGCAAATTTTCCGTTAACTTAGCTTTACACTATAGTATAATTAAAAAAATGGAGGTTTTGTAATGTCTTATACCGATATTTTAATGAATTCGCATGTGTTTTCCGGCCTGTCCGACAAGCAGGTCAAAAAACTGGTGCAGATCTCCGAAGAAAGAAAATACGCCAAGGGAGACGCTATTTTCTATGAACATGCGTGGGGAGATGAGCTTTTTATACTTTTGAGCGGCAAGGTATCCATCAAACTGATGGTTGTTTCGGATAATGACCAGATGCCTATCCACACTGTTTTGCCCGGAGAGGTTTTCGGAGAGCTGGCTGTGGTCGACAGCGGGCCCCGGTCCGCCACCGCTTTCTGCGATGAGGATATCAATGTCCGGGTCATTAAAAAAGAAGCATTCGACAAGCTTACCGACGCCGATAACCTGATGGGGATGACGGTTTACCGCAACATAGCCAGGATTGTCTGCGAAAGGATACGGAAGACCAACGAGAAACTCATCAACAACATCACCTGGGGGATTATTTAGATGGCTGTATTATGCAAGTGCACCAAATGCGGCAATGAATGCAAGATGGACTGGAAGGAGGGCATCAGGTGCCCGGTCTGTTCCTCAAATACCCTTTATCCTGTGGTTAAGGTTGACGCCGCTGAAAACGGCCCGTCACACGCCAAACAGAACAGCATTGAGGCTATAATCAGGAAAAACAGGGACAAGATAATCATTTATTCGCTAGTCATTGTAATCGGGTTCTCCTGGCTGATACTTTTTCTCAGGCTTTCCTCAAAAAAATCGGCTGTGATACAGCAAAAAACCGAGGACTCCATGAAAGGGATGCAGCTATATGAATGCCAGTCATGCAAATATTCATTTTATGCCCCTATCGGAGAGATAAATGTAAAGTGCCCGAGGTGCGGGAGGGAAAAAGGCCAGCCTCTCTTCAAATGCAAGAACTGCGGCACGGTGTTCACATCTTCCACAAGAGGAAAGATCCTGTGTCCCTCATGCGAATCAGAGTCCGTAGAGGGATATTACACGAAATAGCCCCCGGCGGTAAGCGCTTTGCACAATTCAACGAAAAGCTTTCCCGCATTATTGATATCCGAGGATTTGATGTATTCTTTTTCGGAGTGGGGATATTTGAAAGCTATCCCCGTGTTCAGGGAGCATATCCCTCTGGCATTCAGTATGTTTGCGTCGCTTCCCCCGTTTGAAAACGCTTTACGGAAAGGTATCCCGGCATTTTCAGCGGCCTTTTCAAATGCTCTTGCCATAGGGTGCCCGGAATCTACATTGTATCCTTCGAAAGCAGGCTCGCAGGAAAAAATTATTTTTACGCCGCATGTTTTTTCGGCGCTTTTGCATACGCGCCTGAGCTTGCTGAATATCCGCTCGATTTTTGCCTTCCTGTGAGACCGCGCTTCTCCTTTAATCGTGGTAAGCTCGGGCACTATATTAACTTTGCTGCCGCCTTCGATAATTCCGATATTGAATGTTGTTTCAGCGTCGATTCTACCCTGCGGGAATTTATTTATCAGGTAAGCGGCGGCCTTGATTGAATTTTTGCCTTTGGCGGGGTCTATCCCCGCGTGGGACGCTTTTCCCCTGACGCGTATCTCAAATTTATAAAGGTAAGGCGCCCCGGTTATTATTGTCCCTACCGGCAATTCGCTGTCCAGGACATAGACAAACGACTTTTTGTTGAACATGGACATATCGCAGGCGGACGAACCCTTAAGCCCCAGTTCCTCGCAGACTGAGAAAAAACACATCAGGTTTATGTTTTTCAGTATATTTTCCCGCTTTAAAGTCTCTACGGCGTACATAATGACCGCTATCCCGGCCTTATCATCCGCCCCGAGGATCTTGCCGCCCTCGGCGCAAAGCTTGCCCCTGTCTGATTTTATTTTTATTCCGCATGTGCCGTGAATCGTATCCATATGGGCGGAAAGAACAACCTGGGGTGACCGGGAAGAACGGGTTTTTCCGGTTATATAAAGGTTATTGGAATCGGATGATATTTTTTTTCCGGCTGAGTCTTCCCTGCAGTAAAGCCCGTTTACCCGCGCCCATTTTCTCAGGTAAGCGCTCATAGGCGCTTCTTCGAATGAAGGAGAGCTGATTTTACATAATTCCAGAAATATACTTACGGGATCTTTCATAAATCAACACGGGCTAAAAAACCGTCAGGAAGAAGCGCTGTATACGGCATCTATTATATTCCTGATGAAGGAAGGAACAGGAAGATTGAAATACTGTATTATAGCCAGGTAAGCCGCTATTGAGATGAATATGACCGATAAGATTATTATGACAGACGGCATTATCCCTGTCTGCTCGACGGGAGAGTATTCCTGGTGCTCGAACACCTGCCTGGAAGTTGAAGTTTTTGTTTCGTGAATGGTCGGCGCTGCCGCCGATTTCACGCCTTCGCTTTGCTTTGTTTCGGCTTTTGGTTCGTCCGGCGCGCTGCCGTCATTTTTCCTGAATCTCAATTTCGGCCTTGAATTTTCGCCTGAATCCGCCGTTATTTTTTTAAGGATATCTTCCGAGATGGCGGGTTTATCCTGAGGAAACTCTTTTGCCTTATCCTCGGGTTTTTGAACCGGCTTTATATCTTCCCTGACATCTTCCGTTTCAGCGGAAGCCATTTCCACATTTTCTTTTGCCGGCGTGGGTTTTGTCAACACGGGGATTTTTTTCTCGGGAACTTTAGGGGCGCTGGCTGTAGCCTCGGGCGGCCTCACGGCTGCAGATTTCTTCTCGGGCTCTGCCGCCGGCTCCGGTTTGGATTCGATTTTTATCGCCGGTATATTCGGCAGAGGTTTCTGCTGTTTAGGGTCACTTTTTATATTTTTTGAGCCTATCAGCTGTTCCACGTCCGGCAGCTCGATAATCGGCTCTTTGTTGATATCTTGTTTTTCTTCCTTATTATCCATAAAAACCTCCAACAATCACAAAGATAAAATATTATATATGAATTATGGTGTCAAGACAAAACCAATTCAGGCAATCCTCCGCTGCAATCAAATATTTTTAAAATGCCCGGAAAGCATCCTGTAAGCTTCCTGCATCGACTGGACTATTACCTTTGTGCCGTCAATCACAGGAAGGAAATTTGTATCGCCGTTCCATCTGGGAACTATATGGAAATGCACATGCTTGTCAATGCCGGCGCCCGCCGTGCGGCCGATATTGACGCCTATGTTAAACCCGTCCGGGTTAAATGTCTTTTTAAGTATGAGTTCGGCTTTTTTCAGAAGGACCATTATTTCAAGAAGGGTTTCATCATCCAGCGAAGCCAGAGAGGCCGCGTGTTTATAAGGCGCTATCATAAGGTGGCCATTGTTATACGGAAACAGGTTCATTATAACGAAGCATTTTCTGCCCCTGTAAAGTATGTAGTTTTTGGAGTCCCTGTTTTCCTTCGGCTTGGAGCAGAAGATACATTTTTCGGGTTTCTTGCTGACAGCTTTTTTGATATATTTCATCCTCCACGGCGCCCAGAGATTTTTCATTTCAACCCTTTTTTCAGACGAATGTCCCTGTTTCGGATATATCCCTGCTTATTTCCCTTAAAGAAGCATCGTAGTAACATGTTATGTTTATTATGTTCCGGCAGTTGTTGCCCAGTATCTCTTTTTTCAGAACATATGCCGCGCTTTCGGGAGCATTGTCGTCATAAGAACTGCTCATGTCCGTCCGGGGATTGATCCTGACGGTGATTATTTCCCCGCATTTGGCGCACTTGACCCTGTAAAATATCGCTTCCCCGCCGCCGGCGCCCCTGAAAATGGCATTTAAGATTTCTTTCAGTTTCATACAGGAAAGATTATACAACAACTCCCGGCATATTGTTGAGATAAATATTATCTAAGCCTTATCAAGTACTTTCAGAAGCCTTTTCAATGATGCCGACTGTCTTTTTAGCGAACGGATAAAGGCAGTGTATTTCCTGCGCAGCGCGAATGCCTTTTTCATGGCCGCAAGGTCTCCGTTGTCCAGTTTGCCAAGGTAAGAGAAGCGCACCCTCTTGCCGTCTCTCTTTGCGATGTAATAATAAGGCTTCCCTTTGATTGTTTTCTTTACTATCGTCCCCCGGGGGAAAGAATCGACCGTATCGGCCAGTTCCTTCTGGATTTCCGTAACTTGCGACAGTTCAGATAGTAATATATCGCTGATCTTCTTCAAGTTAACCAACATCCTTTAAAAATAATTGTGTGTTTGGTAACCGGAAATTAAAAATTAATGGTTTTCGCTATATCCTTTACCCTGTTCCAGTCGAACGCCCGGGAAAACCCTATGGCTTCCGCCTCCGTAATATTAGTATATGTTACCGTAATGAATACCCCTTTTTGCTCGGTTTGGCTGATTATCACCACTACCGAGCCCGTTTTATTCGCCTTATCATAAACGCCGGTCACCTGGAACCCGTCTATCTTTTTGGAGACAGCGTTGAAATCCGATGTTTCCATAGCTATGTTGGCCTCCTGCTGCTGGGCCGCAAGAGCTTTGCTGCCGGCCATAATCATTACGCTTGCCTCTTTGTCGCCGCTCGAATAGGTCCTTATGGCGTTAACAAGGGACATATTGGGCATAAAAAGGTCTATGCCCGTCACCTCGTCCGCCGACCAGCCGTTTACATCGACAAAACACGGGGCGAACTTTTCATAGGTTTCGGAATATGCCGGGGCCGCAACCGCGGACAATAAGACAATTGAAATAACCGCCAGAAGTTTAATCTTCATTTTCACCCTTTCCCATAGTGTGTGTTAATTTTTGAAGTTTATCCGGATAATCGGTGATTATACCCCAGACTCCCCACTTTACATACTTTTTCATATGTTTAACGTTGTTGACTGTCCAGACGGTTGTTTTTATGCCCTTTTCCCATGCTTTTTCCAGGAGTGAACGCTTAAGGCGGTAATGTTTGAGGATAAGCGCGTCCGCGTCCAGCTGTTCCAGCATTTTAAAAAGGCCTTTCGGGACATTATTCAGCAGTAGGCCTGTTGTTACGCCGGGATGAGAATTTTTGAGGCGTTCAAGGCATTTCCGGCCGAAAGACGAAAAAAGCAGGTTTTTGTTTTTGCCGGGTTGCGCAATATCCGCCAGAAGATTGATATCCATATTGCCCTTGATTTCAATGTTGAGCCCGATTATGTCCGCGAACATTTTAATGATATCCGAAAGAAGAGGAATGTCAATACCCCTCTTTCTGCCCTGCAGTGTGATATCGGCGAGCATTTGGCCGCTTATGGGGGCACTCCCGATGGCCTCGTCATGGAATACGATGATTTCACCGTCTTTTGTCTGTCTTGCGTCCAGTTCGATGTAATCGGCGCCCAGCTCGACGGCTTTTTTGAAAGCGGGGGCGGTGTTCTCCTTAAAATAGGCTGAGGCTCCCCGGTGCGCGATGTTAAGTGTATTGAACGTCATAACCTATCCCCGGCCTTATGTTATGTAGCTATGCTTACAAAAAGGCCGCCCAGCAATATGTTGGCAACCATCGAGAATGCGGTATAAAGGATAATGTAAATCACTATCATCAGCAGGGTCTGCATGAACGAAAATCCGAATTCCCTGTTTGAGAGCGAAAAGAAATACCATATCAATACAATAGCGAAAAACAGCCAGAGGAACATAATGCCTATGAAACCTTTTACTCCCCCGAGCCCAAGCAGGGCGGACACAATCCCTATCGCGAACCCGATAAATATTTCAAAGGCAAAAAATTTGAGCTGAAACACAATTGTTTTCCCGAAAGGTATGAACCTTTTGACTATCAGCCTCGAGTATATCTTTATATAGACGCCGTTGAGTATCATTGATATGGCAAGGATTATGAGGAACGCCGCAAGCGCTATTGATATTACAAGCGCTATGTTCTCCCGGAAAAACACCTGCAGTTCTTTGATTTTCTCGGGGTCTATTTGCCGCGCATCGAACCTGTATTTCACATTTCCGGCGGCGGGTATATCAATGCTGTTATCCGGGGCCGCGGGCGGTTCCGTGTATTCCGGTATGTCTTCTATGGCTTCAGCGGCGGGCTCAATGCCTTCTTCCGTGTCCGCCGCAGGCGCTTCCTCGACAACTGCTTCCTTTTCAGCCTCGGGAGCGTCCGCGCCTTTTATAAGAGCGTCAACCTCCTCTATTGTGCCGCTTGATATGACGGCGGAAACAGGTTTCGGCTCGCTTTGCTTTAAAGGGATGGGCTGTGTCTTTTCTATCTCCTCTATGCTTGACCTGAGGATTTTCATCTTCCCGCTTTTTACCTGCAGGATGATATAATCGTCGGTTTCCTTGATGATGTTGCAGCGGAGCTCGCCGCCGTTTTTAAAATAGATTATATCGGCTGTTGCAGGCAGAGCCGGGATTGCCAGGAGGAAAAAAAGAATAATATTGATAAGGCTTTTTCTCATATGCGGATAATCCCCGTTATTTTTATCTGAAATTATAGCAGATATTAGAAAGCAAAAAAACATTTTAACTATCTGCAACATGCGGGCATAAGAAAGAAATGTATAAAATAGGGGTTCTTCATTATTTATAGAAAAGTTCCGACACCTTTTGGAGCATCTGGTAACCGTAGACAAGATGACAGAAATGTCCCTGCCCCTCTATCATATTGACCCGCACGTTTTTTGCGGATTTTTTCAGGTACTCACTGAACATCCTGGGGACAAACTTATCCTCTGCGCCCTGAAAAACCTCGATATGGGTTTTTATATCCGAAAGGTTGAACCCCCACTTCTTATAAACCGTCTGCGCGTCATAGGCAGGGCCTTTTGCTCCCTGCCGGAAAAGTTCCTGGAAATCGCGCATAAACAGGTATTGGAAATCGGGACGCGCAAAAATCTCCTTATCGGCGGGACACAGGCTTGAGTCAAACATCTTCGCGAACGATTTCGGGCTTTTTATCACCCTCTCCATTATCCCGAGCAAAGAAAATGGTATCCTGAATAAAGATAGCGGCAAACGGGTTCCCAGCACGGCGTAGAAACGGTCCATTGTGCCGAGCTGCTTCCTCATTTCCGCATCGGTATAAAGCGGCATGGCACAGGCCAAATCCACCACGCAGTGAAGGCGTTCGGGTATTGCAAAAGCGCTTGCCATCAGTGTCGGCCCGGCGCCCGAAATACCTATGGCTCCGAAAGACCCGATTCCGAGGCTGTCGGCCAGCCCGGCTATGTCTTTGGCGTATTCAAGGATGGTCCACCCGGCGCGGAAATCCGACTGCGCGATTCCGGGCCTGTCCGGCGCGATAATCCTGAAGCCGTATTTTAAAGCGGGCTTATGAAGGAGCATACCGTGCACATGCGAGCCTGTCCCGTGGTAAAAAATAACAGCATGCCCCTTGGGGTCTCCGTACTCGTGAAACGCAAGCCGTGTCCCCTGCTGAGTCTTATAGAATTTGACGTTTTTTTCCAGTTTCTCAACTTCGTCTGCGGAAAGTATGCTCAACTCACCCATTTCAGCGGCCATATTGACTCCTTCTGTTATTCGTTTTTATTCACCGTATATGGAAGAAGCTATCAACCCGTGCAACGGACTCTGGATTAAACCCATAATGGTCCAATAGATAATGACAGTGGGAGCAACTGTCATAAACATATATGTCGCAAACATACCCGGCAGCATTCCGACCGCCCACACGCATAAACCGAAAACTAACCCTTTGATTAATTTGTTTTTTCCCGGTATCCCCTTGCGCAGGGCGGCGTATATTAAAACAAAGATAAAGTTAAGAATAATGGCTCCTATATAATATGTAACGCCCGGCGCTTCCATTGGTTTCCAGACATTGACCGGCTCTAACTGGTAAACCCAGTTAAAAACACCGCCGCAGGTAACCGCGCCGACAACAGCCTCAAATACCGTGATAGCCAGAGTCGCAATAAGTATTCTCCCTATTTTCATTTTCTTCTCCTGTTTTTGTTGTCTATGTCCGAAGCGAAACTTCGGACACTTATACCCCTTATTTTTTAAATCCATTTTATTATAGCAGGTTTTTTCGGCGGCGCTTCGGGAAAACCTTCCTTGGGATACCCAAGCAGTATCGGCCCGTAAACCTT
>JAFGBE010000026.1 GCA_016933315.1 Candidatus Auribacterota bacterium | reverse complement strand
TAAGTGTTTTTACGGTTCTCTCGACATTCTCGGCAGGTGAAAACGCCGATGAAATTATCAGCAAAGCCAATCTTGCCTCATACTACCAGGGCAATGACGGCAGGGCCGATGTTTCCATGGTGATAACCGACTCGCAGGGAAGAGAAAGAACGCGTGAATTCACAATACTGCGAATGGATGTTGAAGACGGGAAGGATCAAAAATTCTACGCCTACTTCCAAGAACCCGCCGATGTCCGGAAAATGGTCTATATGGTATGGAAACACGTGGGAACCGACGATGACAGGTGGCTCTATCTTCCCGCTATGGACCTCGTAAACAGGATAGCGGCCGGAGACAAGCGCTCGAGTTTCGCGGGATCAAATTTCGTTTACGAAGATGTTTCCGGAAGAGGAGTCGAAGAGGATATCCATGAATTGACGGACACCACGGATAAGCACTATAAAATCAGGAATACGCCGAAAGACAGGCAAAACGTCGAATTCTCATACTACGATGTCTGGATAGACAAAAACAATTTCATGCCGATGAAAGCGGAATACTATGATAAACAGGGCGCAAAATACAGGATAGTGGAAGCGCTGGAAATAGAAGAGATACAGGGGCACCCTACAGTAACGAAGTCAAAGGTAACCGACCTTAACACCGGGGGAAACACTGTGTCGAGTTTTTCAAACATAAAATATGACGTGGGGCTTAAGGATGACATTTTCACAGAACGATACCTTAAAAGGGCGCCAAGACAATACTTAAAATGAAAAAGACTTTTTTACTGCCGGCTCTTCTAATATGTTCCCTTTTATCCGGTTATGCGCTGTCGGAAGAAGAGGAGCCCCGAAAAAACGTATTTGAAGCTTTAAAAGAGAAAATACCTGTGCGCGGTTTTATCGAATACGGTTACGGCAGAAGGATAACCAGCGACGACACCCAAAAACACGATACATTATATAATGAAGCGCGGCTGCAGCTTGACTATAACCACGCATGGGAAAATATCGAAGTGCAGTTCAAAGGCGATGCCGTGTATGACGGTTTTCTGGGAGAAGCCCTATTCGACTGGAGGGAAACTTACGCGATACTGTCACCGGCTGACTGGACTGAAGCCAAACTGGGACGCCAGATACTCACATGGGGAACAGGCGATTACCTGTTTATCAATGACATGTTTCCAAAAGACTGGGTATCCTTTTTTATAGGCAGGGATGACGAATATCTCAAAGCCCCGTCCAATTCAGTCAAATTAAGTTTATTCCCCGATGTTTTCGACATCAACATGGTATGGACCCCGAAATTCACGCCGGATGAATATGTCACAGGACAAAGACTTTCCTATTACAACCCCCTGACACAGCAAATCTCGGGAAGCAAAAACCTTATTTACGCGGAAGACCCTGAAGGAAACATAGAAAACGGAGAGTTTGCCCTGAGAATATATAAAAACATCAAAGGATATGAGCTTGCCGGATACGCGTATAAAGGGTTTTTTAAACGGCCCGAAGGTTTTGATCCCCGATTATGGAAAAATTATTTCCCGAAGCTTGCCGTATACGGAGGAAGTATAAGAGGGAATATTCTCGGCGGAATAGGAAACGCGGAATTCGGATATTATGACTCTATCGAAGATCGCAGGGGCGATAACCCCATGATAGAAAATTCAAGCGCCAGGGGCCTGCTGGGATACAAAAGGGAAATCGTTAAAGATTTTTCCGCCGGACTCCAATGGTATTTCGAATATATGAGAAATTACGATGAATATGACGAAACCTATTTAAATGATCCTGTGCAAAAAGACCGTTTTCGCCAGCTCCTGACGCTGAGGCTTACCAGATACGCAATGATGCAGAATCTCATCATATCCCTGTTTTCTTTCTATTCCCCTACGGATAACGACGCTTACCTGAGACCGTCCGTAACCTATAAGTATAACGACCACCTGTCGTTTGCCGTAGGGGGCAACATATTCCTCAAGAAATACGAACATACGTTCTTCGGGCAGCTGGAAGACAATACCAATATATATATAAGGGCAAGATATAGTTTCTAAAAAGGACATTGATTATGATGTTAATAAGAGCTGTCATAGGAATGCTGGTAGGCGGAGCGGCGGGTTTTGCAGTGGGATATTTCGGCAAATGTTCCACAGGCGCATGCCCTATCACTTCAAACCCTTACATAAGCACTGTATTGGGAGCGGCAATAGGGCTTCTGGCGGCCTGGCCGAGATAAAAACTCATTTCACCCGCTTCGCGTCCAGGATAAAATCCTTTGCCTGCAGAAGCCTCCAGCCGTCCTTATATTTCAAAAGGCTTACCCTGAGTTTCGCCGAACCGTCATATGTCTTCTGCTCAAAAACAATGTACCCGTCTATAAGCTGTCCGGAAGGAAGGACCATCGACTCCTCGTGGACCTCCAGGACATCATAATTCAAAATATCCTTCTTGAAATCAGAGTTTGCCAGTTTGTCCTTTATGGTTTTCAACTGTGATTTCACGCTTATGCCGTAGTTCAGCTTTGAAACATCCGCGAGACAGGCCAAATATGTTTTCGCATCCCCTTTCTGGAGAGCAATACGGGATGTTTCGAAAACCGATTTCGGAGAAGACATATCGGGATAATTCCCCTTGCCGCAGCCCGTTAAGGCAAAGCCCGCCGCGACCACCACCGCCAGGAACACGAATGATTTCACATCAAAACCCCTGTTTTTTAATATTTTGTACCCTTATTATTTTCGATTTAGTATACTATAATTCTCTATGAGAAAAAAGCCTTTACCGAAAATCGAAAAACTTAAAAAAACCGACCTGCCACAGCTCCGGGCGCTTGTCGACAATATTTCCAATTTCAAGAAATTCGAAAAGGACTGCGCCCTGGAATTAATCGAATTCGCGCTGAAAAATAAAAACCAGCGTGATTATATCATATATACGGCCAAAATAAATAATCTCATGGCCGGATTCATAATATACGGGTGGATCGACCTCACAAAAGGATGTTATGACCTTTACTGGATTGCCGTCGACAATAACTTCCGGGGAAAGGGCATAGGGAAAAAACTTATACAAAGCATGGAAAAAAATGTTAAAAAAGACAAGGGCCGGTCGGTTTTCATCGAGACATCATCCAAAACCAATTACACCCCTACGCGGATATTCTATGAAAAATGCGGCTATGAAAAAACGGCTGTAATAAAAGATTTTTACGACAAGAACGACCATAAGATGATATACCGGAAGAACATCAGATGACGAAAATGCCCGTTAATGTAGCAAAAGTGCTGAAACGCTCCGGCACCGTTGTCCCGTTCGCCAGGGAGAGAATCCTCAACGCGATTTATAAAGCCGCCATCGCCAGCGGCGAGCGTGATAAAAAAACCGCGGAAATACTCGCCGACCAGGTGATAGACATACTGGACAAGTGTTTTTCTCCCGAAAAACCGCCGACAGTGGAAAATATACAGGATATAGCGGAAAAAGTCCTCATCCAAAACGGGCTCGCGCAGACAGCGAAGGCTTTTATTCTCTACAGGTATGAAAGGACCAAGGAACGCCTTGAAAAAGGGAAAAGCAAGGTAATCCCGTTTGACAAGGTCCCGTTTTATAAAATCTACTATATCCTCAACTGGGCAATCGACCATAACCTTGAAAGGGTCGAAAAAATAAATGAATATTTAAGAAAAGGCTCTTTCCCGGAACTCGTCGATATCTGCGAAAAAAAATACGATGAGGAGATATCCGCCGCCGCGGAATCCATTTTAAGGAAAGGCGACGGGATTAAAGTGATTATCGTCGCCGGCCCATCCTCATCCGGCAAGACGACAACCACCATAAAAATAAACGAGCTGCTGAAAAAACACGGGAAAAACCTTGTGACCCTGAACATAGACAATTATTTTCATGACCTGGAGCTCCATCCAAAAGACGAGCACGGAGACTATGATTTTGAAACGCCTGAGGCAATCGAGCTTGAACTCGTCAACACCCACATACACCGGCTTCTGGAAGGCAAAACGATACAAATGCCGATATATAATTTTAAGACCGGGACAAGAGAAAGAAAATCCGTCCCGCTGAAACTGCGCGGCAACGAGATAATATTGATAGACAGCCTGCACGGCCTGAATAAAAAAATGACCGGCTCAATAGACTCCCGCATAAAATTCAACCTGTATATAGAGACGCTGCTGCAGATGAAGGACAGGAACAATGAATTCATCCGGTGGACGGACCTAAGGCTCCTCAGGCGGATGAGCCGCGATTCAAAATACAGAAGCTACAACCCGCAGCAGACACTCGAACACTGGCATTATGTGCGAAGCAGCGAATTGCGCTACATCATTCCGTCCGTGAATTCGGCGGATTTCATAGTGAACAGCGCGATGCCGTATGAAATCCCGGTAATGAAAAAAATACTCCTGAAGGACTTCCACTCTTTCGAAAACAGACTTAAAGGCAACCCTTCCAAAGAAGACGCTTATCTCAGGGCAAAAAAAGTTATAACTTTACTTGAATCGTTTGAGGAAGCGTCCGATTTTTCATCCATACCGCCGGACTCCGTCATAAGGGAGTTCATAGGCGGAAGCAAATACAAATATTAAGGTTTATTCCGAGACGCTTACAGTCTTACTGCAGGTGGAAACGTTGCCGTTCTCATCCTCCGCAAGGACATAAATCCTGTAAACCCCGCTTTCGGAAGGCACGGTTATATCAACCGAAGGGCCTTCCCCGTCAACGGCTATGGGCATTTCCTCGTTGACGTAATGAGCCAGTATCCCCTCTTTCGCTTCGGACGCGAAATAGGAAAACGCGATCTTCTCGTTTTCGGGTTCGGAATATTCCACCTCGGCGTGTATCTTTTCCCCGGGCTGAAGATGCTTGTAACGGCTCAGGATAAGGTTTCTGACCAGAGGAGGCTGGTTTTCAATCTTGCGTCCCGTGTAAAAACTCTGCATACGAAGGTACGGGAGCTTCTTTTGAGACCTATAGCTCAAATTCCACCATGTCCTCGATTCCTGGGTTGTATCCCCAAGGTGGAAAACATACCCGCCGAGGCAGTATCCCTTATATTTTTTTATCTGCTCCGACAGGCTTACATAAAGATTGGATTTTAACTTGTCTGAAAGTTCGACGGATTTCATATTGGTGTCTTTCGCGCTGTTCCACGGGCCGTAAGGACCGTATTCGGTGACTATGTACGGGATATCCAGTTCCTGTATTATTTTCTTATGCGCCGCGGGCAAACCGCCGTAGATATTAATTCCCAGAATATCCAGGCTCGGGACATATTTCTTAACGTAATCAACCGCCGTAGTAAAAGATGTGGTATAGATAACCGGGTGGTTCGGGTCTATTTCATGCACCTCCCTGATAAGTTCTTCAAGAAATTCGCAGAAGCCGACCCTTTCCTCTTCGTTTTTAGTGAAAAAAATGGTCTCATTTCCAAGGTTCCAGAACAATATCGCGGGGTCATCCATATTCTCCCTGACATAATTTAATGTTTCTTCCCTCAGCTCGCTGACATATTTCCTGTCGGTTATATAACTGCATTTCCCGTCCTCGTAGACGCTGTTGAGCCATACCCCCGCATCGACATAAAGGCCGTATTCGCGCGCTTTCCGGAGATATTCGGCGCTTCCCTGGTCTACGCCCCAGGTCCTGACGGAATTCGCCCCCATTTCCTTAGCCATGAAAAGATAATCGGTCCCGTCCTCGCCCGTGTCCCTGCCCACACCAACTCCC
>JAFGBE010000181.1 GCA_016933315.1 Candidatus Auribacterota bacterium | reverse complement strand
TTAACCACAGATAACTCAGATAATCACAGATAAATACTATTTAATACAGGAAAAAAATTTAATAATTCATATATTTTTTTATTTTTCTATCCCTGCCTCAGGTGGATAAATGGATAACTTCATGCCCGCCAAGAGGTTGTATCAGATATAATTCCTGTTTTTTAGTTTTTTTTAATTTGTTATATGCCTTTACTCCTCTATCCGTGTAAATCTGTGTTATCTGTGGTTATAATCTGCCCTTGCTTTTCTCATAACTCCTTAAGGAGTTTCAGTACGTATTGGAGTTCTTCCTCTTTTGTTCCGAGTTTACCATCAAGCTTAGCTTCAAGGGTTTTTCTCAAGATATCCCTGAAATAAGGAGAGGGAGCTATCCCTCTGCCTATTAGTGTTCTGCCGGTGATGTTCAGCTTTGTATTTCTGAGCTTCTCGATAAAACCGATAATCCTCCTCTTCGCTTCATCCTCATCAGCTTTTGCAAGCAGAAAAAGCAGGAACTCGACTGAATAGATTATCAGGTTGAAATATATTTCACTGTTCAACAGCTTCTTTTTCTGCGAAAGATACCTTATTTTTGAACCGCCTTCCCTTTTAAATCTTAATATCTTCTCCTTGGATTTTTTAGACAGCTTAAATCTGTCACAGACAGCCATCGTCTCGGAAACGCTTAATGGATCTATCAAGCCCATGAAATAAATAACCCATTGAGTAAACGGCGCTCTTTTATTAAGAGAAAAAGAAAACCATGCCAGCGCTTCTTCTGTCTTGCTGAAGATATTTGCAGCCCTCCTGTCAAACTTTATTGAAGGATGGATAAACCTCAATTCATTGAAGGCAGCCATCCTTTTTATCGCATTAAGGGGTTTCGGCTCGTTAAGCATCAAAATAATCTCGTTTTTCACCCTGTCATATGCAACTTTATCGAACATTTTCATATCAACTGCATTTTTTATGAGGTTCTGTGTATGCTTGTCTATGCGGAAGCCCAACCTCTGTTCAAACCTTACTGCCCTGAATATCCTCGTGGGGTCATCCACAAAGCTTAAATTATGCAGGACCCTTATCACTTTATCCCTGAGGTCTTTTCTGCCGCCGAAAAAATCTATCAGCTGGCCAAAACCTTTTTCATTTATCCTTACCGCCATCGCATTAATCGTAAAATCGCGCCTGTACAGGTCGCTTCTTATGGAACTGTATTCAATCTTCGGCAAAGCCCCGGGTTTCTCATAATATTCGGTCCTTGCGGTCGCCACATCTATTTTCATGCCGGAAGGAAGGGCCACTATGGATGTCAGGAATTTTTTATGGGTGACAGAGTAGCCGCCCAGTTTTTTAGCCAACCGGGACGCAAACTCTATCCCTTTATCCTCAATAACAATATCTACGTCATAATTAGGCGCTTTAAGAAGGATATCCCTGACAATGCCTCCCACAATGTAAGCATTGCACTTCATTTCATCCGCAATACGGCCCGCTTCATGGAGCACTGCCTTAACATCGGGGGAAAGAACATTTTCAATACCTGTCCTGATATCGCTTAAAGACGGCGCCATACCGGCTTCAACGGGTAAATAATAACCGGAATCCTGTTCGTGCAGTATTTTTAACAAATCGTTCTTCAGTATTAACCCCGCAAGCCTGGATTTGCCGTCTACAACAGGAATAACCGAATGCCGGCTTTTAAACATATAATCTTTTATTTCGGGGATGGTGCATTTTTCGGATACGGTACGATCTTCCGGAGTCATATAATCGGCGACCCGGCTGTTCTTTAAGCCATGCAGAATTACCTTGTCGGCGTCATGCCTTGAGAGAAACCCGATAAATCTCCCCATTTGGACGACAGGTATCTCATCCATTGAATTTCTTACCATCAATTCCTTCGCTTTTTCAACGGTAGACTGCCGACTCACCTTTTTTACATATCTCTGCATAATATCGCCGGCCTTTACAGGCAGAGACAATTCTTCCGTAATCGCTTTTTTAAGCTTTTCCTTGGCTTCCACCAACATGACTTTCTTCAAAGTGACGGAAGCCGCCGTGGGATGCCCCCCTCCCCCCAGCTTCTCCAGTATCCTGGCAACATTAACCACCGATACATTGCTTCTGGCGACTATATGTATCCTGTTATCCATTTCTATCAGGGCGAATATCGCATTTATATTCTCTACATCGCGAAGCCTGTGTACAACAAGGCCCAGATTCGTGACGTGTTCATTTATCGAAGCGGATGCCATATTGATATGAAAGCTGCCCAGTATGAACTCTTCGGAACCGCTAATAAGTTCTTTTAAGAGCATTGTCTGGGCTGAATCAAGTTCGGAGCCCAAAAATGAATGGACCATCGATATATCGGCGCCGCTGGAAACAAGAAATGCCGCGGCGCGAAAATCCTCAGGTGTCGTGGAAAGATAGCTGAAATGCCCCGTATCCTCATAAATACCGAGCAGCATCGCTGTGGCTTCCGTCATGTTTAATTTAATCTTTTTTCTGATAATTTCAAGGCATAAACCCGTAACAGTCGAGCCGAATGGAAAATAATAATGTTTCGCATTCCTCTCTTTCTTCTTTATTTTATGATGGTCATAAATAATAAGCGGTATCTTGCCCGATATTATCCAGTTATAAACATCCCCTATGCGGCTTCCCGGCGCCGAATCCACCAATATAACCTGTTTAATATCCTCAGCCTTTACTTCAGGCGCAAGCGGGATATCAAGGCTGTCGGAGCAGGTGCTTAAAAATGTTTCGACATTCGGGTCAAGGGAAGATGGCAGTAATATTTTTGCGTCGGGGTACAACTTGGAAGCTGCAATCAAAGAAGCAAACGCATCAAAATCGGCATTTAAATGTGTCGTAATCAATTTCAATGTCAGCCTCTCGGATGAAACTTCTTATGGATATTCTTAAGCCTTTCCCTGTCGACATGAATATAATTCTGCGTAGTTGATATGTCGGCATGACCCAACATCTCCTGGACGACTCTCAGATCCGCCCCGTTGGCAAGAAGATGGGAAGCAAATGAATGCCTCAGGGTATGCGGTGTTATATTTTTCTTTATGCCCGCTTTCTTTGCATGGGCTTTAATTATTTTCCAAAGGCCCTGTCTTGTGAACTTTGCCCCGAACCTCGTTATAAAAAGTTCGGGCGGAGGAAGTTTCGAGGAAGATAACGCTATCTGGGGGCGGGATTTTTCAATATACTTTTTGATAGAGCTTATCGCCCTTTTCCCTATCGGATCAATACGTTCTTTATTTCCCTTCCCCCTGCACTTGAGAATGCCTATCTCAAAATTTATATCTCCTGTTTTAAGGTTAGCCACTTCGCTTATACGAAGGCCGGTGGCATACATCAGTTCAAGGATCGCCCTGTCTCTCAACTCATTGGGAGCTTCACCTTTAACGGAATTCAGCAACTTGGTGACTTCTTTTTCACTCATTACCGACGGGAGCGCTCTCCAGATTCTAGGGGACTCGATAATCTCCGAAACGTCTTCCTTCAAATACCTGTCCATCACTAAAAACCTAAACAGCATTTTTATCGATACCAAGGCCCTGGAAACAGACAGGGTCGAAGACCCCCTGTTTTTCTCATTTAGCAGAAAATCCACTATTATTTCCCTCGTGCATGAAGAAAAATCGGAAACTTTTTTCCTTTCAAGGAAGATGATAAACCTTTTCAGGTCGCCTTTATAAGCTTCAATGCTGTTTATGGCAAGGGACCTTTCAACCAGGAGATAGTTTATAAACTCATTCACCAGTATGACAAGCGAATGGGCTTTTTCGCTTACCGTATCGACCGGAATCTTTATTTTATTATCAGCCATATTTAAAAAATATCCCCGCCGTATTTTTTTTCAATCTTTATCGAAGTATCCCCGCCGTGACCCGGATATACCGCCACGCTTTCGGGCAGAACAAATATCTTGGTTTTTATCGACTTAACCAGGCTTCGCATATTTCCCCCGGGAAAATCCGTCCTTCCCACTCCCGACGCAAACAATGTATCGCCCGAAAAAAGCATTTTATCCGGGCAATACAGACATATGCTTCCCGGCGAATGACCCGGCGTATGTATGACATCCATGCTTTCATCGCCGAATATGACTTTTTGACCTTCAGATAAAATGATGTCTGCCGGAGGCGATACCTCTGTTTTAATTCCGCAGGTTTCCAGGATGCGGCAACCGGAAACAAGCAACCCGGCATCGTCACCGTGGATCGCAATAGGGATATCGAAATCCCGTTTTAAAACCCTGTTGCCGTTGGTGTGATCCTCGTGAAAATGTGTATTGACGATAATTGACGGTTTTAACTTGTTTTCAGAAATGACTTCCTTAATACACATATAATCAAACGGGTCCACTATCACCGCCTGACCTGTATCCGCACAAAATATCAAATAGGAATTGGTTTCAAGCGGACCGTTTATAACCTTAATATATTTAATCATATTTTTATTTGCGCAAAATCATCAAAGCATATCGGTAAAATCTTTTTCAGTTAATATTTTTACCCCGAGCGCATGAGCCTTCTCGGCTTTCGAACCCGGGTCTTTTCCCGTAACGACATAATCCGTGTTTTTGCTCACGGCCGAAGAAGTTTTGCCCCCTCTCATCTTTATCAGCTCTTCGGCTTCACTTCTTGAATAAGAGTCCAGCGCTCCCGTAAGGACAAACGTTTTTCCCTCAAATTCTTTTTTGTAATTTACGGTTTTTTCATGTTCTTTGAAGTTTAAACCGGCTTTCTTCAGTTTATCCAATACCTGCAGGTTCTCGGCGATCTTGAAATAATCATATATGCTTTCAGCCATAACATCCCCTATGTCTTCCACCTCCATCAATTTTTCCCTGTCTGCAGCAGCTAAATTATCAATGTCAGAGAAAAAAGAAGCCAGTTGTTCGGCTGTCTTCGCGCCTATATGCCTTATGCCGATGGCAAAAAGCACTTTCCTGAAAGGCTTCTTTTTACTTTCATTTATAGCGTTAATCAGGTTCCCTGCTGATTTATCGCCCTTTCTTTCAAGAGACGAGATATCATCCCTTTTAAGGCTGTATATATCGCCGAAATCTTTAATAATATCTTTATCAACAAGAATACCGGTAAGAGCCTCCCCCAACCCTTCGATGTTCATAGCGTTCCTGGAAGCAAAATGTTCAATTCTCCTTTTCAGCTGCGCTTTGCATTTTACATTTTCGCAAAAATAATCGGCTTCCCCCTCTATTCTCACAACCGGGCCTTTACATACCGGGCACCTATTGCCTATTTTGAATTTCATCGTGTTTTTATCGCGGGCAGGAGTCTCATCTTTCAACACGTCCACGACTTTCGGTATTATTTCACCCCCTTTTTCAATTATAACCGTATCCCCTATGCGGATATCCAGCCTGTCTATCTCATCCTGGTTATAAAGGCTGGCGCGGCTCACGGTAGTGCCCGAAAGCTGAACGGGAGACAGGATTGCCACAGGGGTAATTCTCCCGGTTCTGCCTACACTTGATTCAATGTCCAGGATTCTTGTTTTCGCTCTCTGCGCGGCAAATTTAAATGCAAAACACCACCGCGGGGATTTCGCCGTGGAACCGAGTTTTTTTCTCATGGAGAAATCATTCACTTTGATTACCATGCCGTCTATCTCAAATGGCAACCCTTCCCTTTTTTTCTCCCATTCGGCGCAGATATCCATTATTTCCCGCACTGACTCCGCTTTCCGGCAGCAGGGGCTGACCTTAAGCCCGATACCGGATAATGTCTTTATCGTGTCATACTGGTTATTTTTATCAAATCCGGAAACAGATCCTATCCCATGGGCAATAAACTTTAAATGCCGTTCTTTAACCATATCACTGTCTTTCAATTTAAGCGAACCTGCCGCCGCATTTCTCGGGTTAGCAAATGCTTCCCCGCCTTCTGATAAACTGTCATTTAAATTTTTAAACGCTTTTTTCTCCATATAAACTTCGCCGCGAACTTCAAAAACATCCACTTTATCCATCCCCTTCAGCTCATCGGGAACACCTGCGACATTTTTCATGTTCCGGGTAATGTTCTCCCCTGTGGTTCCGTCTCCCCTGGAAAGACACATTACAAGCTTCCCTTTCTCATAGCGCAAAGAAGCAGAAACTCCGTCAATTTTTACTTCCACCTCATACACAACACTGTCAGTGTTTAAGATTTTCCTGACTCTTTTATCAAAATCACTGACTTCCTCTTCGGAATATGTGTTTTCTATGCTCAGCATCGGCACATCATGTTTGATTTTCTCAAAGAGGCCCGAGGTTTTTTCCCCTATTTTCTGCGTAGGCGAATCTTTTGTCTTAAGCCCGGGGTATTTTTCTTCAAGCTTTTTAAGCCTGGAATAGAGCATGTCGTACTCGGCATCTGATATAACCGGGGAATTTTCTTCGTAATACTTCTTGTTATGGTAATTAATAATGTCCCTGAGGCGTTCAATATCCTTCTTCATTTTCGCAGGGTCGCCGCCGGTATCAATATCATATAAAAACTCACTGTGTTTTTCTTTTTTCTTACTCGCCGACATTTATTTCTCCCCTTAAAATCGCTTTCGATTTTTCATAGACCATCAAACCGGCAAAAATACCCAGGACATCAAAGAAAAGATCCCATAAATCGAATGACCTGGTCGGCAGAAAAATCTGATGGACTTCATCCAGAAGCGCGAAAACAGCCGCAAAAATCACTGTAAATATAAGATACTTTCCGCGGGCAAATTTAGATGAGCCTGAAAATGCCCTCGCCATAAGCGCGGAAAACACAAAATATTCGGAAAGATGCACGATTTTATCCAGAAAAACCAATCTTGTCTTCGGGAGTCTATACGAAGGGATAGATGATATGAGCAATATAACAACAGCCCACACCAGCACAGGAACCCAGAAGAGCAAGAATTTTTTCATTTACCAAAACCAAGCCTTAATGCCAGCATTTCAGGCAGACCGGCATCGAGTATCTTATTTTGGGCGGTTTTTATGTTGTACTCATGGCGTTGAAACTCCAGAGTATTACTCTCTTCATCATAAAAAACCATACAAATCCTCGGATCGCCGTCCCTCGGCTGGCCTATGGAACCCACATTTATTATATACCTGACATTCTTTTTCAGCTGCTGTTCCGGATTCGCCTTGCGCTTAATTATTTCGCCGGATATTTCAAGAATCATGGGAATATGGGAATGCCCTACGAAAATCAACCTCCCTGAAGCATATTTCGCGGTATTCTCAACTTCGTTAAGGTCAAACAGGTACCGCCACTCTTCGGGCCTGGGCAATGATGCATGCACAAGGCATATATCATTCTTTTCATAAATCAGCGGCAGAGACGACAAAAAATTCTTTTCCTCAAAACTCAGCCTCTCGGAAGTCCAGTTTACCGCCTGTTCCGCCTGAGGATTGAAATTTTCACACCTCTGGGCCCCCGAAGCCACATAATCGTGGTTTCCCGCAATTAACACATCGAATTTCTCACGGGCAAGCATTATACATTCAGATGGGTTTGCCCCGTAACCCACAAGGTCTCCCACAAAAAATACTTTGTCCGGTTTTTCAGCTTTAATTATTTCTATACTCTTATTCAAAGCTTCGAGGTTACTGTGCACATCGCCTATCAGACATACTCTCATGACTTACTTGACCGATTCATTCTTAATCTTGTTATAAAACCTTCTGGCAATATTCCTATGGAAAGTTTCCTGCGTGTTTAAAGGAGCTTCTTTTTCTTTCTCATTCATCTCGTCTATGATTTCTTTCCATGCTTTTTTAGCTCCTTCGATATCTCCTTCCTCGGATAGGGCATGCGCATACATCCTGTTTACATATAACGGACAATCATACCGCGTCGCATCCTTAAAATAACGCGCGGCATTCCGGTAATCTTTCACTTTATTAAAATATGTCCACCCCAATTCAAAATAAAGGTTGAATACATCGGGATTATTCTCTATTCCCGCCTTCAGGAAATCGAGACCCTGCTGGACCCAGAAATACTGGTCTTTCATTCTTTCTTCGACGGTCCTGTAGGGGCTTATGCCTGCCTCATGGCAGATATTGTAAGCCATGTGCCATGCGCCGAGAGACCACACATCCAAAAAGTTGGGCTGGAGATAGGCAACCGCTTTATAGAGGGGAAGGCACTTGTACCACTGCCCGTGGTGCCAATATTCATCTATCTGAATCCACAGCATATCGGATGCAATACCCCTGAACCCGCCAAGCAAAACGCCGGTAATCTGTTCTCCCGGGTGCAGGTAAATACGGCTGTAAAGTTTTTCTTCTTCTCTCATATTTATTATTTTCAACTGGATATAATACAAAAGCACCAGCATAAAAATAACGAAGAAAATAAATATCGTCCTTTTGGATTTCACAGGCGGTCTACTTCCCTCTTTCTGAAAATAAGCATCCCTATCGATACCATTAGCGCACAATACAACAAAGCATAACCGAATGAAGATATCAGAGTGTTTACATCAACTACCTCCCCGAGATTCAGCATATCCTTAAATTCAAACCTGCTAAAATCGGGAATTATCTTCAAAAGAATTTTCCCGGCGCTTTTAATAGAATCGGCCTCTACCCTGCTGGTAATATGGATAATCTGCTCGGTCATATGCCCAAGCACAAAAATTATAAAGACAAAAATAAAATTTGAAATAGTGGAAAGCAACGTGGAGGTAGTTATGGCTATAGCGACTATAACCATAAATTCCATCATTAAGCCGATGCAGGAATAAACCAGCATAATCTCAAACTTTTCAAATCCAAACCTGAGCAAAAGCGACATTATAAACACAGCGGAAAGAACACATGAAAACATAGTAACCGATATGACATTGCCTATAAACTTGCCCATCACTATTTCCTGCCTGCTGACAGGATAGGAAAGCATTACATAAACCGTCTTTTTTTCCATCTCTTTATATATGGCGGTTGACGCCATAAAGATACCGAAAAGCAGACCGAACATAGTCATGCCGGAAAGACCCAATTCCGAAACGAATATGTGCTGGTTCCCCGGAGCAATTTTACCGAAAATATGTATGATCCCTACTATCAGGACCATAAAAAGCAAGATGACATAAAGAGTCTTTTTCCTGATTTCCTCCTTTAAGACCGAATGCGCTATCGTCCTTATTCTCCGGTTGAAAAGCGGCAGGAGAAACACCAACACAAATAAAGCAGCCGCCCTAAAATATGTCCAGTATAACTCCGGCACAAGTCCCTTCCCGGCCGACTGCAGGACATAAGTAATCAGAAGCACAAAAATCACCACAATGATATATATTGCCGGAAATTTTATCTTTCTCAAGTGTCTTTCCCCGATTTTTCCCTGATAAGTTTGATAAACAGGCTTTCCAATGTTTCCTTAGGATGCCCGACAGATATAAGTTTCCCTCCCGATTTATTCACAAGCTCTTTAAGCTTATCTATATCCGCGGATTTCAAGCCGGAAGTTATAATTTCCGTTTCATCGCTTACCGTCAGGAGGTCTTCCACGCTTCCTTCTTCCACAAGTTTGCCCCTGTATAATATGGCTATCCTGTCGCATATCGTCTGAACTTCGGCAAGAAGGTGGGAGGACAGCAGAACGGTTTTACCCCGGTCTTTAAGTCCTTTGATAATATCTTTTATTTCCCTGGAACCGATGGGATCCAAACCGATTGTAGGTTCGTCCAGCAGGACCAATTCCGGATCCTTCAAGAGAACCTGAGCAAGCCCTATCCTTCTCGACATTCCTTTTGAATAATCCGCAACCCTTCTTTTTCTCGCCTCACTAAGGCCTACAATATCCAGCACTTCGTTTATTCTTTTTCTCCTTAATTTCTCAGGCATCCCGTTAAGTCTGCCGTAGAAATCCAGTATTTCATCGGCATTGAGAAACCCGTACAGGTAAGATTCCTCCGGCATATAGCCGATATTCTTTTTACATTCCATGTTTTCCGGAGATACGCCCATAATCCTTATCGAACCGGCCGAAGGGAATATAAGCCCCAGCAATAATTTCAACGTCGTCGTTTTTCCCGAACCGTTAGGCCCGAGCATCCCGAATATTTCTCCCTTTTTGACTGCTAAATTCAACCCGTCTACTGCCACAACCTTCGGGCGGTTCCAAAAATCACGGTAAATCTTTTTAAGAGATTTTATCTCTATTATGTTTTCCATTTTACATATCCTTTTTTTCAAAAATTTTTGCCGTAATTAAAATTAACATCAAAGAATAGATAATCCCGTATATGCTGACCAGCAAAGTATACGATGCGGATATATGTTTGCCCACGCTAATATAATCGGAAACATTAAAAAATTCCAAATTGGGAAAAATATAATAAAAACCGGTCATCAGGTATCCGAATATTTTTCCCGTAGACGCAGCCATATTAGCAATAAAACCCGTCAGATGGCCCAAGACATAGGCCAGGAAACATACAATAATCGTAAACGTCTGCTGGAAAAACATGCTTAAGAGCAGGGCTATGGAAACAATGATAAAACACCTCACAATTATCAGCCATATCCCTTTTAACAGTTCAATATTGTTAGAGAAGGTCACAAAACTGAACCTGGCTTCATCCCCGAACTTCTGGCCTATAAAATACGTCTTTATGCTCAAAGCCACATAGAAGACCATTGATAAGATAACAACGGCGAAAACAATATAGCAGAAAACTCCCGCCGCGCGGCCATAAATATATTCCTTTCTTGAAACAGGATAAGAGAGGACAGTATATATGGTTTTCTTTTCCATATCTGTCTGTATACATGAACTGCCTATAACAAGCGCAATTACCAGAGAAAAGAAGGTAATTCCCGCTATTCCGATATCTTTCAGTATTTTTACTTCTTCCCCGAAAGTGAAAAACGTGAAAAACTGCGTTGAGAGGATTATCAGTATCGAGAAGATAAAGATAACCTGGAAAATCCTCTTCCGGAAGGCTTCCATAAATGTATTTCTGACAATTGTAACTATAGCATTATTCATATGATTTTTTTAAAACAAGACTTCGAACCGCGTAAAGTCTTTTGACGGCTCCAGCCATTGCATTTCCGTATCCCTGATATATCCTGAAAAATGATTTTCTCTTATATCGTTAAGCACAAGAGATATGCTTTTTTCCTCCCCCTGCAGCATCATCTCAACTCTCCCGTCACCGAGATTTTTGACATAGCCTGAAAGGTTGTAGCGGATTGCCAACCTAGAAGCCGTAAACCTGAAACCCACTCCCTGGACAGAACCCGAATAAAACACGTGTGCTCTTTTTTCCGACATAATAAGATTATATATATTTAAAAGAAGCGTTTCAAGATATCATCTTCCATAAATCACGCAGAAATCCTTGAGCTTCTTCCTGTAGCTGTCCTTCAGCATATCCCTGGTATACCTCCACCCCCAATTCCCTTCCGATGTAGACGGCGTATTCATCCTTGCCTCGCTGCCAAGCCCCAGTATATCCTGAAGGGGGAAAATCACAAAATCCGCCACCGAAACCATCAGAGCCCTTATAAAGGCCCAGTTAATATCAGTCCCGTCCGTGTTGAGATAAGCTCCGGCGTTTTGCCTTTCCTCCTTGACATCCTGCATACTCCTGGTGCTGTCGTGTTTCCCGCCCTTCCACCATCCTATAACCGTATTATTATCATGCGTTCCCGTATAAGCAGCTAAATTCCTTTCAAACATATGCGGCCTGAAAGTTGATTCATGGGAATCTCTGCCGAAAGCGAATTGAAGTATAGCCATCCCGGGGAATCCGTATTTGGCGCGCAGGGCTTCAACTTCACTGGTAATAAAACCCAGATTCTCGGCTATAACGGGGATTTCCCCCAATGCCGTTTTAAGAACATTGAAAAAATCTTCTCCCGGGCCCTTAACCCATTTGCCGTTAACAGCTGTTTCTTCATCCGCCGGAACCTCCCAGTAAGCTTCGAATCCGCGGAAATGATCCAGCCGCACTATATCAACCAGTTCAAACAGGTTTTTAAATCTGTCCACCCACCATTGATAATTGCTGTCTTTCATTTTTTCCCAATTATATATGGGGTTGCCCCACAATTGGCCCGTTGCACTGAAATAATCCGGCGGAACGCCCGCAACCACAAGAGGGTATCCATCCCCGTCAAGCCGGAAAAGCTCGGGATGAGACCACACGTCCGCGCTGTCATGAGACACAAAAATCGGTATATCACCTATAATGCCTATACCTTTTTCACGGCAATAGTCTTTTATCTTTAACCACTGCCTGAAAAAAATGTACTGCCAGAACTTCTGCGACTCTATTTCCTCGCGGATTAAATCTGCTTTTTTATCTATTGCGGGCTTTTCCCTGAAGGCAATGCCCTTTTCCCATTCATTCCACTCCGTTCCGGAAAACAGGTTTTTAAACGCCATAAAAAGGGCAAAATCCTCAAGCCACCACATTTTATCTCTGCAGAATAAATCAAAGCTTTCGGAAAGTCCGGCATTTCCCGCTTTTTTAAAATTATCGTAGGCTTTTCTCAATAAGCGCATCTTAAACTTCTTTGCCTTTTCGAAGTCAACCCTGCCGGGCGTAAAATCGGGGATAGCGGCAATATCAGCTTTTTTCAAAAGCCCGTCTTCAATAAGAACATCGGGGCTTATCAACATAATATTACCCGCAAAGGCGGAATAACACTGGTACGGAGATTCACCATAACCGGTGGGATTCAAAGGCAGGACCTGCCATAGCTTTTGTCCGGAATCATGAAGGAAATCAACAAAGTGATAGGCTTCAGGCCCTAAGTCTCCTATGCCGTACTTCCCGCAAATTGAAGTCGGATGAAGCAATACGCCGCTTTTCCTTCCCATTTTCATAAACTTGCTTTCTCCTAAGATTTAAGTTTTGCCGCCAGCCCGGCTATTCTTTTGCCGAATTTAGCCGCATTTTCAGCGGTCCCTGCATCCGGAGCGCCGACACATGTCATGCCATAATGGCCGGTAGCATCCATCGGGTCTCCGGCAATTACCATTCCGTATATAAGCATTGCCTGCAATATAGAAAATATTGTTGTTTCCTTGCCTCCTGAACTGTCGCCCGAAGTCGCAAATGCGGCCCCGACCTTATTCTCCATCTGTTTCCTCAAGCCTACATACTTGTCAAAAACTTTTTTTAATTCGGATGCCATGGAACCGAAATAAACCGGAGAACCTGCAATAATCGCGTCGGAAGCGAGGAAATCCTCTTTCGTCACGCTGTCAGCCGGTTTAACCGCGCATTTTGCGCCCTGCTGTTTCTCCACCCCCTTCGCTATCTGCTCAGCCAACAGTTTTGTATTACCTGTTTTTGAGAAATACATAACCAGAACCTGCATGGGAAATCTCCTTTCCTGAAAACACCTGTAAAAGAAAGTTGAAATTAAAAAAACAACACTATATAATCACTCGGTTGAAATGGTTTCCCCGGGAAAAATCGGAGCGTAGCGCAGCTTGGCTAGCGCGCAGCGTTCGGGACGCTGAGGTCGGGGGTTCAAGTCCCCCCGCTCCGACCATATTTCAACATCAGACGGCGCTTTTGCTTTTCATCTTCAAAATATTAAAAATCACACGGGCAAGCAAAACACCAAGCACAACCACAGCGATTAAAAAACCTACCCACCCCATAACAGAAATTACACTCATGATTATTCCCGCAATCATGACTCCCGACAATATGGCTATAAACGCAAAAACCGGCTTTACCTTAAAAAGAAATGCAGCCGCACATCCGGTCCATGCGCCCGTAACGGGAAGAGGTATGGCGACAAACAGCGCAAGTCCTACGGCTTTATATTTCTCGACCAGGGATGCCTTTGCTCTGGTCCTTTCAAAAAACCAATCAAAAAATTTTCTCCCACCGGGGAATTTTGACAGCCATCTGGTTAGTGGCCCGAGCAGCAATATTATAGGGATTACCGGTATCATATTGCCCGCTATGGAAATAAGATACGCTTTGAACGGTTTCATCCCCATAAGGTGAGCTACCGGGATAGCCCCTCTGAGTTCAACGATAGGCAGAGCGGCAATTATCAACACTGCGGATTCCTGGGAAATACCTCTCTGCTGCAGGTTATCCGCTATCCTGTATCCTATGCTGTTCTCCTGAGCATAGGACAACCCGTAAAAAGCCATAAAGAAAACAGTTGCCGCGCAAAAAGTCAATCTTCCCACGCATCTTCTCCTATAAGAGGAACAAACCTGCATCCGCATAATTTTTCCTTAATTGTCTTATTATCCTTCTTCCTGACCAACAATAAATCCTGTACCGCTAAACCGCCCACGGGAATAACCATACGGCCATTATCCTTAAGCTGATTAACAAGTTCTACCGGAATATGGGGAGAAGCTGCTGTAACGATAATTATATCGTAAGGAGCATATTCCGGCCATCCCAGAGTTCCATCCCCGCACTTGAATCTGACGGCAAAAAACCCGGCTTTTGAACAGTTTTGCTCGGCCAGCTCTTTTAAGCCTTCTATCCTCTCAACAGAGTAAACTTCAGCGCACATATACGCCAGTATTGCAGCTTGGTATCCGGAACCTGATCCTATCTCCAGTATTCTTGCCTCTTTAAAAATATCTGCCGCCTGTGTCATTAAAGCCACTATATAAGGCTGAGAAATCGTCTGTCCGAACCCTATTGCGAGAGGAAAATCCCCATACGCGTGTTCGCGGGAGCTCTCAGGAACAAACAATTCCCTTTTGACGGACAGGAACGCTTTTATTACATCTTCAGAATATATATCCCTGGCCATGAGCTGCTCATGTACCATTCTTTTTCTTTGTTCAGAAAAATCATTCTCCTGTAAATTCTGCATTTTGCCCTTTTTTAACGGACAACATAAACTTTATAAATCTCAGAGTGTCCCTGAAAGGCCTTATCTTGCTCTTTTCCGAACCGTAAATCGTCTTAACGGGAGCTTCCAACACCTTGAATTTCCTCGCAGACGCTTTAATGATAAGTTCGGATTCGATTTCGAACTTATCGGTATTTAAGTTTAAATTATCTAACACATGTTTCCTGATGAGACGAAACCCACATTGCGTATCGCTCAAGCTGACCCCCGTATATTTTCTAAGAAGCCAACTCATAAACTTGTTTGTAATCAACCTTATCCGCGGCATGTTTTCAGGATCGTGCATCCTGGAACCTATTACAATATCGGCAGAGTTCCCTTCCATGCACCCGGCTAAAACCGGGATGTCATCCGGGTCATGCTGGGCATCACCGTCCATCAGCACAACCGCATCAAAATCTTTGCCCTCCAGGTAACCAAGCCCTGTTACTATCGCGGCGCCCTTACCCCTGTTGATGCTATGCTTCAGAACAGTCGCTCCGGATGATTTTGCCTCATCGGCAGTATTATCACCCGACCCGTCGTCAACAACAATTACCTCCTTACAGTATTTCTTCGCCTTTAAGGTTACGCCCGCAATATATTTCCCCTCATTAAACGCACTGACCAAAGCGATTATTTCCATAATCAATCAACTCCACAAAGGATAAAAAACAAACCACTGATCCGGATATTTCAAAATCAATCCTTCCATTTTTCCTATTATCTTACCCCATAACTCATCGCGCGAGATGTTATCCTTGTTAACTTCTAACGGTCCATCGATCTCAAACAGGTATTTATCATATGATGTCCTGACAAAAAACCCAAATACTATATTACAACCCGTTCGCAATGCTATATCCACGGGACCTTTGGGTAAAATACATTTTTTTCCGAAAAATTCATGGATTTCTCCGTTTGAAGTAGTATCCCTGTCGCCTAATACAGCCACAATCTCATTTTTTCTCAAAGCTTCAAAGCATCTTCTCAAAGCATACCCTATGGGAATTACCCTTACATTTTTACTTGTTCTTTTTTCAACAAATAACCTATCAATTTTTTCATTTTTATGCGGCAACACCACAACGTTTATAGGATAATCCAGCAGGGCAAGGACTATGGCCCCCAGTTCCCAATTGCCCAGATGCGCCGAAACTATAATACTGCCTTTTTTATCCTTAATAGTCTTATCCAGCGCTTCCAGGCTATCTATTTTAATCCTCCTGTTGATAAAATCCCTGGTCAGACTTCCCGCTGCAAAAAAGTCCACAAGATATTTTCCGAAATTCACAAAAGTCCTTCTGGCTATCCTTTTTATTTCCCCCCTTGTGGAAACAGAGGTAGGATCCTTCCCCTTAAATTCCATTATCACAGCCAGATTGGAAATGACACCTCTTCTGCTTGTCCTATTAAAAATGAAATTTAAATTCGCTATAAACCATGCTATCGCATAACTCATCTTTCTGGGCAGATGCAAAGCCAGAAAGTGCAGCAAAGAAAAATATATTATCTT
>JAFGBE010000180.1 GCA_016933315.1 Candidatus Auribacterota bacterium | reverse complement strand
TTGTGACCATAGACAAGAGTATTTTGAAGAAAAACGGAGAACCGATGGCTTTGATGGATTTTAACGGCGAGAAAGCGGCGGAAGTATATTATGATGGCGATACGGATTCCATAAAAGCGAAGTTTTACTGTTCGGCATGCTATGAAAGAGTATATCAGTTAAAATTGCCGGACAGGTTTAACTGGATAGTGCAGACCAAACAGGATACTAAGAAGATAGATAAATCATTCGGATTTTATGATATATACGCCAAACCGCTTTACCAGGAAATATTTACCGCGCCTTTATCTAAGGGGGAAGAACTGAAATACAGGCGTGACGCTTTAATATTCAATGAGGAGGACGGCACAGTTACCGAGTATTTCACTATGGTCGACCCGAAAACAAATGCGATAACGCCGGTTGCGGAAAAAACTTCGATATTGATCAGGCAAAACAGTCCCGAAGAGGAAGATGCCTACCTTGTCACGGAAAACAGGTACTTCCTTAAAAAGACCATACAGAAGTTTAGCTATGAAATCGATGAGGAAGGCAATGAATTGTGGGATTCCATGGCGTTTTTGACCGGCGCCGGCGAAGCCAGGTATCCGGGCATAGATTATAACAGGATGCCTATGGCGAGCAAAAAATGGGTAATGAATGAAGACGGGACCCCGGGAAAACTGCTGGAATACGATAAATTCATTTATTATCCTGTGAACGACCAGCAGGTTATAATAGAGATGACGACGAGAAACGACAAAGACGGCAGGCCTGTGCCTGCCGGGGAATCCCTTCAGGAAGGGCAGAAATGCATAGCGTATATAACCGATCTTGCGGAGGATTCGTATTCGTTTGACAGGAGAAAAGTCATCCTCAAGGGCAAAGAGAGGGGACAATGGGTATTCGAATACCCGGAAGACGAACCGGACGTGAGAAGGGTGAAAATTCCTGATACGGACTCTTATGTGACCGTATATCTTGAAAAGAATCCCGAGACAAAGCTTTATTCTATCAGCGCGGCTTATTACGGCAAAGGAGGTTTTGAGTTTTTTGACGGAGTAAGGGATTTTGTGAGGGTATATGTCCCCCAGAACCTTATAGACCCGGTAACCGGAGAGATAACCGACCTGAACAGGCTAACCGACGAGATCCAGATGCTGGCGGAATATAAATACGATGAGATGGACAGGCTTTCAAAAGAGATAGACCTGACCACGGGGATAAGAAAAGAAATCGATTATAAGGGAGATACAAAGAAAGTCAGCGAAGTTAAGACGTATAAAGGCAGGAAACTCATTAAAAAAGTCGATTATGATACCGACACCGATAAGAAAATGCTCTTCGAAAGCCCTGAAATGAAAGTCGGCCCCATCGTTAAGATCGTGGAAAAAGGCGGCCTGCTTGACAGGGAAAGAATAAGCAGAAAATATTACTATCGGGATAATGCGGCAATAGTGAACATGATGGATGAAAGAGGCGTTGTTTACTCCGTGTTGATACCCCTGGATGAAACAGGCCGGTATTACAGGGACCGTTCTTTCTTCATTTATGACAAGAGTCTGACATTTGAAGAGCTCCCGAAAGAGAATCCGATCGCGGAGATAAACCCCGGTAAGCCCATTACAATACGTTCGGAAGAGTTTGCGAGGCAGGCATGGATAGTAATGGGCGCTATCGGAGGCGTTTTCTCTGAGGATGAAATAAAGAATATAGATGATATATTGATAGATATGATAGGGGAATCGATGCTTATTGAGTATACGAAAGCGCTGGAAAGCGGCGTGGATTTCTCCGGTGTCGAGAAAATATGGGAGATCCATGACCCATTCTCGCTTTCCACGATGCTCAGGAGCCGCCTGTTCAAGGAAATGGAAGACCTCATAGACGGTAAATATGACGCTAATTTCAGCGAGATAGAAATAAGGCGCAGGAGCAAGTATATATCGATGCTGTTCGACCTGTTCAGGGAAATCTATTTCAGGGAATTTGTTAAAATCAAAAAGCAGCCTGAGAATTACCAGTACGACATATTGTTTACGAGGAACCTGCTTCTTGAACAGGCGGAAGCCTATAACCTTATAAATCTGTATAACGATCTCAACCCGGGAGAAGAAGAGCTTGTTTCTCTCGTCAAGGCTTCATCCGAAGGGCTTGACACAATAATGAAATATGAATTTGTTTCAGCAAAAGGCAAAAAAGGGTCTCCCTTCGACCTGAGGGAAAATGAAGTTGTGTTTCTGATAGCTACCAGCATGCCGGGAAGGCACGGGTTAAGTTTTATTTTTGAAGATGATACGGGAAAAAGAAGGATAATGCAGAGAGTCATAGAAGGGCAGAAATATCTTGATGACCTGAATGAGAAAGAAAAAGGCAAGTTCTTTGTGAGAATCGCTTTTGCCCCTGATTCCCTTGACCTGGAGAAAAATATATTTACGGCCGAACATTTTATGCCGGATAAGATAGTGAGCTTTTCGATATTGTCCGATTCCCTGAGGAATATCAAAGATAAGGAACTATACGAGATAAATCACGCGAGGCTTGAAAAGCCCAGGTTCAATAAGCCGGAAGAAAACATAGCGGACGGGATAATCGAATTTAAGGCTGATGACCTGAAAAGCAGGCAGGTCGCCCCGCCCGAGATAACGAGAAAAATGCAGTCTGATTCCAGAAAACTCTCCGACCTGTACCTGAGCGACAGGTATGCCGTGTATTATGACCTGACCGATTCTAAAGGCACACCTGTCGATCTTAACGGCAAAAATGTTTTTGTCAATTGGCAGATGCCGGATAACTTCAAAAAACAGAGAACAAAAATAATAGTTTCGTTTGTAGACGCGTTAGGCAATGTCAGGAACTCTGTCCTTCATACCGATAATAAAGGCAGCCTTGTTTTCAGCAGCAGGTGCCTGTCAACCGGAGATTTCAACGCGTCCAGGGTCGTGATGCTGAAATTCGAAATCGAGAAGAAAGCCTATCTCAGGGCTTCCGCCGCGGATAGCCTTATCCCCGGCGGCGCAGCGCTGTGCCTGGCTTTCAATAACGCGGGGGTATTATAAATTGGAAAAGAATATATCCGGCATTAAAAATTTACTGAGTCTCCATATCAGGGCAATCGACCAGTGGGTGGAGAGCATGGGTGTTGATTTTACACGTATGGGATGCCAGCAGGATGACATGGGTATTTTTCCCCCGGAACTGAAAAAGAGCGATGCCTGGTGGAATTATAATTTTGACGCGCAGCCGAGGCATAATCTCGACATTCTATATAAGACCCTTAAATTCATTGTGATAGCGGTCGTTGCTTATATGGCGGGCTTCCCCAAAATAGTGAATTTCCTGCCTTATCTTGCCGTTTTCGTGATATTTGCCGCGCTTAACTGGCTGGACTTATTGAAGGGTTTTACGCTGGCGGTTATTTTCTTCTTTCTCCAGTATTACAATCCCCTTGAAATATCAGGCCCTGATATGAGCATACTGATAACAGTGCTGTTGTTTTCGGCGTGCAACTCTTCACTTTTCATCAAGTACTATATGCGGATTGCGAAACCCCAGCGGTTTATAGATAAACAGATGAAAGAGCTCAAAAGGCTTCTTTCCATAATCCATATCATCAGGTACGGGAATGAAAGCCTTAAAAGTGTCGCTACGATAGATATCCCGCCGGCCGGGGATGCCTCTGTCGAAGAAAAAGAGAAAATGCTGAAAGACTTTATCAAGACGGCTGTGAAAATTGTCGATGATAGCGCCAGGGATTATGTCGTATATACGTCAAAGTTTTACAGGAAGGAACATATAGATGTCCGTGAGTTTAAGGATCACCTGGTTTACGCCGCCGAAGGGAAATTGTTCGAATTGTTAAAAGGCCTGGACAGGCCTGTAAGGGCGCGGAATATAAAAGGAGGGGAACTGCACGAGTCGGGGAATATAGGAAGGTCCGAGAAGTTCGGGGCAACGGTGGACGGCGCTATATCCCAGATACAGAATCTACTGCGCAAGGAATACAGCGAATCGGATATGGATAAGTTCAAAAGCTTATACGGGATGATGGTATTTATACCTGCCGTTGTAATTGTGCTGCTGCTTGCCGTGCTCGACATAGGTTTTCCGGTAAAAGTCTTTTCGGTATTTTCGGTATATGTCCTTGCGCTCGGGTTGTTTGCCGTGCTGCTGGGTTCGAAAGTCAAAAATTATTTTGTCCTTATTTACCCCGCGAAAGATATGAGGGGAATTTACAGGGATTACCAGAGGCTGATATACAGCACGGATACGCATGAGAACCTTAAGGCCATTGATGTCAGGAGGTTCCTTATCCAGGTAAGGGCAGCCCTTTACAGGCTGTCACCCCGGGATCTCAGCAGCGATGCCCTGCAGAAAGCTCTCGATGTCGAGATGCCGGGGATGGAGAATATGAGGGACAGCGGCATAGTCCGCAATTTCCTGAACGCATTTCATCTCACCAGGATAGAGAAAATCCCGTTTAAAATATTTACGCTTTCAAAAACGGTGTTGTTCCTTACGGCTGTCGGATTCGTGTTTTACCTGATAGGCACTTCGTTCATTGCCCTGGTCACGGCGGCGTACAATTTGCTTTCCACCGGCAATATCGGAACGCTGTTTCAGAAGGGGTTTGCCATATTCGAGGCCGTGAGACTTAATGCCGAGGGATATCCTTTCTGGTCGCCGGAAGTCGGTTTCCAGGTCTTTATTTTTATCCTCCAGATATTTTTCGGAATACTTATGGTCGGCAGCGCTACGCTGTTCATCGGGAAATTCTCGTTTTACTACCTGGGAAGGTTCGCAAGACTCTATCCGGAACAGAAAACACAGAATCATGAGCGCCGCAAACGTTATATCGCTTCGATTGCCGTATGCTTTATATGTCTTTTCCTGCTTATGCCGGCGGTGGGAATACTTGCATTGATACTGAAGATGCTGTTTGCGGCGGAGATTATCAGGTCGGTGTATATGCTTATAATCGTTCTGCACGCCGGGCACAGGTTCAAAGCGATATGCGAGGATGACAAACTGTACGATGGCGCTGATGAAGCTGGAAGGGAAAAGGCATTCAGAGGTTTTGTTGATACCCTTTTAGGCCGGATTGAGAAGGAAGACGGGGATTTAATAATTCTGGCGGATAAATTCAGGAAACAGGATCCGGCGGGATGGAAAGAGAATCTGTCAAACAGGCAAAAGATGAGGTATGAAAAGCTTTTCGGAAAAGGAGCCGAACCGTCAGGTTCTCTTTACGAGACGATTGACTATGCCGGGTTGAAAAAGAATTATGAGAGCCTCGGGAAGAGGGATCTGTTAAGGAGGATGTCCTGCCCGGGGTTCGCCGAGCTTATGGCTTTCCTGCATGACAAAGGCATATTCCCGGATGCCGACCTGAAGCTGTGGAAAGCGCAGGAGGACACGGATAAATATTTTAAAAATGTTACCGCGGACGAAATCAGGGATTTTCTGGAAAAATGCCCCAATGAGAAAAAAATAGTGTTCTGTTACGACCTGATTCCGCGCATGACCCCCTGGATAGTTGCCGTGGGAAGCGAGGAGACTGTTTTCAAATTGATAAAATCTCTTCTTGCGCTGAGATATCCCCTTAAAAAGGTGAAGTTCATATTTGCCGGAGAAAACTGGTCTAAAAATGTCGTGAATAATCTGAAAATAAAAGGTGTTTTGCCGGAAAACGAGATATTCATAAGGGGGATGGCTGTAAGGGAAGACGGCAGAAAAGAAGAATCCATGCCTGAGAGCGTGAAGAACCGCGGATTGCTCCAGAAAATCCGCTGGTTGTTCTTCGTAAGGCTGCCTAAAGAACCGAGCCAGCCTTATACAAAACCCGGCGCCAACACTTCGGTGCTGCATGAATCCGACGGCATAGCGGGAATAATTTATGACGTTGAGGATATTCCCAACCAGAACCAGTTGCTTCAGTTTATTCTGGGCACATCGGACGGCATCCTGAATGTCAGGAAATTAATCCATTCAAAGATAGCCCCGCAGCTTGAAAAATCCGCCGAGTTCCTGTCCGAGAAAGATAGCGCCGGCATAACATTGAAAAATGTATCAAGGATGATAGAAAGGATACTGCGCCTGTACGGGAACCTGCTGAAAAACGAGGATAAAATAATATATAACAGGTTTAATTTCAAGAGAGGGCGAGTTCTTACGAGACACTTGAGATATTTTTGCGGCAACACGCTGAAAACCCTG
>JAFGBE010000179.1 GCA_016933315.1 Candidatus Auribacterota bacterium | reverse complement strand
TTTTTTCCGATAAGATAGATTTTATCGAGGGAGATATAAGAGACAGGACTGCGACAGACCTTGCGACTAAAGGCGTTGATTATGTTTTGCATGAAGCAGCCCTCCCTTCCGTCCAAAGGTCTGTGGAAGATCCTGTAACGACAAATAACATTAATGTGTCCGGCACGTTAAACCTGCTTCTCTCCGCAAAGAAAAACAGAGTAAAAAGGTTTGTTTTCGCATCTTCCTCCTCTGTATACGGTGATTCCGAGCGCCTTCCTAAAAAAGAGGATATGCTCCCCAACCCGTTGTCGGCATACGCCCTTTCCAAATTAACAGGGGAATATTACTGTAAGATTTTTTATGATTTGTACGGCCTTGAAACCGTTTGTCTCCGTTATTTTAATGTTTTTGGCCCTAGGCAGGATCCGCAAAGCGATTATGCGGCTGTTATTCCCAGGTTTATCAGCGCAATTATATCGGGCCGGAAACCGGTAATTTACGGAGACGGGAAACAATCCAGGGATTTCACTTTTGTCAACAATGTTGTGGAAGCTAACCTTGCCGCCTGCAGCGCGCCCAGGAAAGCTGTTGGCAGGGTATATAATATTGCCTGCGGGGACAGGTATTCTCTATTGTGTTTATTGGATAATTTAGGGAAGATATCCGGTGTTGATGTGGACCCTGTTTTTGAAAAGGCGCGGCTGGGGGATGTAAAACACAGCCAGGCAGACATAGAAGAAGCGAAGAAACATCTTGGCTTAAAGACTTACGTCGGATTTGCCGACGGTTTGAAAGAAACGTTTGAATGGTATAAGAAAAACAACTTTTAGGCGGGACGATGAATATTCCTATTATTGACTTGGGTAAGCTGTATAACGAGATTAAGCCTGAAATTGATTCGGCTGTATCAAAAGTCATTGCCGACACTAAGTTCATTCTAGGCCCTGAAGTATGCGAAATAGAGAAGAAAATTGCCGAATACTGCAGGTCAGAATACGCTGTCGGATGCGCATCGGGAACGGATGCCATACTATTGTCGCTTATGTCACTGGGGATTGAGCCCGGAGATGAAATTATAACAACTCCATTTACTTTTTTTGCTACAGCGGGTTCAATTTCAAGGCTTGGCGCAATACCTGTTTTTGTAGACATAGACCCCGGGACTTTTAATTTGAATCCTGAGCTTGTTGAAATGAAAGTAACCAACAGGACAAAGGGAATTTTACCCGTGCATCTTTTCGGGCAGATGGTCGATATGGACCCGCTTATGGACCTGAAGAAGAGGTATAATCTTTTTATTGTTGAAGACGCATGCCAATCCATAGGCGCGAAATATAAGAACAAGATCGCAGGTTCGGTTGGAGATACGGGTTGTTTTAGCTTCTTTCCCACGAAAAATCTCGGCGGTTTCGGTGACGGGGGAATGCTGGTAACAAACGATTCTGATGTATATGAAAAAGCAAAATCCCTCAGAGTGCATGGAGCTAAAGACAGGTATTTTCATGACTATATTGGCATAAACAGCCGTCTTGATACCATACAGGCGGCGATCCTTCTTGCGGAAATAAAGTATCTGGATAAGTGGACGGAAAAGAGGAGGAAGAATGCCTCATTGTACAATAGCCTGTTCCGCGGAATTAAAAACGTACAAATTCCTGTGGATAAAAAATATTTTTACCATGTGTATAATCAATACACCCTGCGGGTGGAGAACAGGCCCGGTCTTGTTAAAGCCCTTGAGAAGGAAGGAATAGGATACGGCATCTATTATCCCCTGCCGTTGCACATGCAGAATTGTTATAAAGGGCTTGGCTACAGGAAAGGCGATTTTCCCGAGTCGGAAAAAGCTTCAGAAGAGGTGCTTTCCATACCGGTCCACCCATTTTTGACTAAAGACTTAATAAATAAAATCGCGGATACGGTGCGCAATTTTTACGGAGCATAATTTTGGATAATGATACAAAAGATGATTTTATAAAACTTGTAGATTCCACGATAGGTTATTTGCGGGAGAGAAAAAAAGAGGGGATGAATTTTGTGGATTCTGCCGCATCTTCAGGCAATAATCCGGCCCCTCCTGTTCAAAAGTGTGTTTTACGGAAGGCGGATTTGTTTGAATCGTGCGTATCCGATTCCGAAATAAGTGAGGCGGACAACCTGGATGCGTTGAAATCGGCAGTCGATAAATGCAGGAAGTGTTCCCTTGGGAACCTGCGGAAAAATGCTGTGTTCGGTGAGGGGAACCCTGAAGCCGGCCTTATGTTTATCGGAGAAGCGCCAGGTTCTGAAGAAGACCTGAGGGGGAGGCCTTTTGTCGGAAGAGCGGGGCAGTTATTGACGGATATTATTACTAAAGGAATGGGCCTGCGGAGAGAAGATGTTTTTATAGCGAATATTTTAAAATGCCGTCCGCCTGAAAACAGGAATCCTTTACCCGAAGAGATTATTTGTTGTGAGCCATACTTGTTGAAACAGATAGAATTTATAAAGCCTAAAGTTATTTGCGCGCTGGGGAACTTTGCCGCTCAGACATTGCTGAAAACACGCGAGGGGATCACTAAAATAAGAGGAAGGTTTTTTGATTACAGGGGAATCAAACTGATGCCGACATTCCATCCGGCCTATCTTCTCAGGAATTATTCGAGAAAAAACAGAGAGTATGTATGGGAAGATGTTAAAAAGATACTGGATGAAATCTGATTTTGCCTACCGGTGCTGTTCTACGTAATCTATTATTTTTTCTTTGCAGAATTGTGATATGTCCGTGAAATTTACCGCGAACCCCACACTGTCGTTTATTCCCGAATATGAGGTGAGAAAACGCACCACAGGACCTTTTATGTGGACGGGATCCCGGCTGCCGGGTAAATATAATTCAACTTCGGTCATCGATCCGAGCAGGACGGTTTCTTTTTTGTGGAATGGGATTTCTATTACGGCTCCGCTTGCGCTGATATTGGAGACTTTGGACGATATGCGTTCAGGCATCAGAGATTCCGATTCCTCCCTTATGATTTTTGTGGTTGCATTAAGATTTGTATTTGCCCGCGGGTATTTTCTCCTGTGTCTCTTCATGTCAGTTATTCCAAGAGAGGAGTGGTTATCGTCAATTGACTCTACGGAGATGGTTTCAATTTCCTTTAATATCATCTGAGCTTTAACATTGTTGCTGTCCTGTTCGAGTAAATCCTGGCAGATAGCTTTTGCCTTATCCCGTTCTCCTTTTTTAAGATATGATTCCGCAATGAATTCCGAACATTCTATGATTTTCCGGTTTATATCAGGGAAATCGGGTTTTTCATTGGAGATTGAATTAAAATAACCGAAAGCTGTTTCATATTCGCCTTTCAGAAAGAAAGTTGTCCCCAGCCAGTATCTTGCCTTTGTGTTGCCGCTGTCAACTTCAAGCGCTTTCAAATAAAAATCTTTTGAGGCTTCGAGATTTTGCGAGCCTTCCATTTTCCTGTAGACGTCGCCGAGCCTGTTGTACAGGCTTGCGCATTTTTTGTTTAGTTTCAGAGCTTCCTGATAATAAAATATGCCGTCCTTTATGAATTCTCCTTTTTTTACAAAACAGCAGATATCCCCGAGGGCGACATATGCAGGGAAATGATAGTCCATCTTAGGGGGTTTTAAAAGATATTTTGCCTTTTCTTCCCTTACGATTGAGAGAAGTATCTTTTCAGCTATGTCATACCGGTTTACCCTTATGCAAACTATACCGGCTCTATAGAGGAGATCTGTAAAAGAAGAGCCTAATTCCCTGCATATTTCATAGACTTCGATTTTGTCTTCTTCGGATACGATATAACATCTTCCCAGTTCCTCGAGGATAAAACGGTCTCTCAGCCCGAATTTTTTAAAAGCTCTTTCGCACCACAGCTTATATTCCGCCGACCGATATTTCTGGTAAGGAGACCAGTGAGAATCAATGTGCTTTATAAGCAAACTCAATACCTGGGGAGTATCTTTGCCCATCTGGATAAGGCTTTTTATCAACTGGACATGCATCTCGTTCAAAGAAGATATTTTTGAGATTAACTTGTCAAGAAAAGGCATATTCTCTTCTACATTAAAATCATAACCGATGGCTTCCAGGAAAGAAGAGAAGGCCGATTCATAATTGCATTTTGACAGCTCTATCTTTGACCTGAAAAAAAACAATTCTGAGATGAATCCGCGCGGGATAAAGCTTTTTTCCTTTAAAGCTGAGATGAGCTTATTGCATTCCGATTCGGCAAGGGAAAACTCGTTATCCTGAATTAATTTTTCCAGCCCATGCAGTTTTTTCTTTTCAGACCAGTTTATCATGGCTACTTGATTATATCACAAATGCTATCAGTATGCTTTAAATGTGTCAAATGATTAAAGGGCGGCTATGGCCGCAATCCCTATATCGGCTCCTTTGGGCAGAGACCCCGCTTCGATTGTTGTCCGGGCGGGATAAGGTTCCGAGAAAAATGGGCTGTACGCCTTGTTTACTTCGGCAAAATAATCCATCCTGGAAAGGAAAATTTCCGTTTTGACTATGTTTTTGTATGTAAGACCGGCTGCTTTAAGTATTTCGCCTATGTTCTTTAGGATGATTTCTGCCTGAAGAGACGGGCTTCCTTCAATAAGGTTGCCGTTTAGCAGATCTACCGGGAACTGGCATGAAATAAAGAGGAAATTGTTTGACAATATTGCCTGTGAATAAGGCCCTATTGCCTTTGGAGCTGAATTTGTGGTAATCTGTTTCATATGTTACTCCTTCTTGCTTGTCCTTATTGTTTTTTAATGTGATAACAATATATTTTAAACAGGAGAACTGAAAAATGAAAACTTTTTTTAGAAAATCGTCTTTGCTTATGGCTATCCTGGTTTTGACATTTTCCAGTAATGTGTTTTCCGAAAATACCGAGAATACTGAAGAAAACATGCAAAACATGCATGCCACCGGTCTGTTTATGCTTTCTAAGGGGCAGGCAGGTTCCGCCGAAGAAAAGTTTGTTGCGGCAGGAAAGATAGCCGTTTTACTGAAATCATGGCAGGGATGTGTGGAGTCAGGCTACGGCCTTCTGGCCTGTAATAAACCCGATGAAAGCATTGAATATTTCGAAAAAGCTTTTACAATCGCTGAGGGCAACTCCGATTGGAGGGGATGCTTGGCGGCAAGTGTTGCCCTGCTGAATATGCCGTTGGAGTTTAAAGTCGGCGCCGAAGGGGAAAAAGCCATGGATTCTTCACGTAAAATCGCGGTATCCTCCCGGGATTTTTACGGACTTGTCGAGATTGCTAAAGTAGCGTGGGAAATGAAGAAAGTTGACATGGCCCTGAGATATCTTGTGGAAGCGAAGCTTCTTGCCGAGGATGCGCAGAGCGCCGGGGGGCTGAATCAGATAGCGGCAGTCTATAAAATGATGGGAAGAAAAGATGAAGCCGGGGAATGTTATCTCATGGCTAAAAAATTCAGGAAAGACAGTAGAGAAATAGTTCCTCCTCCTCCAGGCTGGAGCCCTACGGGTGAAACAGTAGCCGGACCGAAAGAAATCCCTATAGAAACACAGAAAGCTTTGAGGGCCTCCGCCGATTCTCAAATAGACCGGAATGCCGATGAAGAAAAGGAAGCAAAAAAGCTAAAACTTGAAAAAGAAAAAATCGAAGCGGAAAAATATCAATATGCCGTTGCATATACACCATATTATTCTTACCCATTTCCATCCTATAATACATGGAGGCCTTTCGGCTACAGGTATATAAATTCATGGGCGACCAACAGGCTTGGGTTTTATTATAGGAGCGGTAACAGCTATTTCAGGTTTGATTACTACTGCGGTCACCATCGGCATTAGTCTTATAATAAAGACATCGGATCGACATCGACGGATATTTTTATTCCTTTTATCGAAGATGATTTGTTTAATAACTCCTTTGCCGTTTCGTGCAATTTCCGGATATTATGGCTTTTCAGCAATATCTGCCACCTGAAATTGGATTTTGTTTTTTGGATTGCTGCGGGAGCAGGCCCCAATATATCGATGCCGTCAGGTTTTTGTTTCAAAGCCGTTTCACATAAAAACTCAGCTTTATTCTGAACTTCTGTTTCATTTTTT
>JAFGBE010000178.1 GCA_016933315.1 Candidatus Auribacterota bacterium | reverse complement strand
CTGAAAAAAGTGCTTGAAGAGCTTTTTAATTTTCATCCCCTGAGCATAGAAGACTGTTTTACCGAGATGCATTATCCCAAGGTCGACGATTACGGGAACTATCTTTTTATTGTCATACACGCGCCGGATTTCACGCATCTTGAGACTTTTGAAACGGTTGAGGTCGATGTTTTTCTGGGTAAGGATTTTCTTGTTACGTACAGCCGCGCGCACGTAAAAAGCACGGATACGCTCAAGGAAAAGTGCATAAAAGACCCCAAGAGGACATTTGACCAGGGCATGGATATGATGTTTTACAACCTTGTCGACAGCACTATGGACAATTATAACAATATCCTGGATTTTTTTGAGAAAAGAATCCAGAAATTCGAGGATGAAGTGGTTGACGGGGAAATAACCATTTCTCTCAAAGACATTATTCTTTTGAGGAATGACCTTAAGGAAGTCCGCAGGATACAGCAGCCGCAGAGAGAACTTTTTAACAGGCTTTCCAAACAGAAATTCTCGCAGATACTTGACAAGACAAGAAGATATATGAGGGATACCTATGATGCCATGTACAGGATTAACGATGAGATAGATAATCTCAGGGATTATATAAACAGCGTTAGGGATATTTATATGACTGTGGAAGCGAATAAGATGAACCAGGTGATGAAGACCCTGACCGTTATCGCCACCATCATGATGCCCTTTGTGGTTATAGCGAGCATCTACGGCATGAATATAAGCCTGCCCCTGGGAGACAGTCCCCACAGTTTCATGCTTATAATGATAATTATGTTTTTTGTTACAGTGGCTTTCATGTTCTGGTTTAAGAAGAAAAAATGGCTTTAATCCACATTAAAAACTCTCTATTTAAGTCGGCATTTTTTCAGGTGGTTTTTGCTGCGGCGGTTTGTTTCTGCACCCTGGTTTTTCCGGGCGGCGGGATACCGGCCGAATTCGAGGGGTTTAAACTGGGAATGACGCTGGATGAGGTCAGGCAGAAGCTCGACGGGAATAACCTTGCATATAACCAGACAGTCGATCCGGGAATGCCCAACGCGCTTAAAGAAGGCCCTCCGATGAGCCTGCAGAGCGAGCTTGCCAGGGCTTTGAAGTACACTATGCCTCTTGCCCTGACAGTGGTAAAACTGGGAGATTCGGAATTCGCCAAATTTTATTTTACCGGCGCCCTGAAACCTGAAAAGCTCTGTATCATCAATGTGAGGTATGGTTCATCACACTGGCAGAACTACAGTACCCTTGTCGAAGACGAAGCGAAAAGGGCCCCGGATTACAGGAAGGAATCAGAAGAAGGTTTTATGAAAAGGTCGCAGAATGATTCCGCAGTGTGGGAAGACACCGGTTATATATATAAGATTACCAGGGCGACCGAACAGGACCATTTTTCTATGTACGGCAGAAAAAAGATGAGAAGCATAGAAGGTTCTTATCTTGAATTGTTGTTTGTGGACAAGGCTTTGTTTGAGAAAGAGCTGTCTTCTTACAGGTAGGCATTATGTGCCCGGAGTTTAAATGAGAAAGTTTGCCGTGCCGTTATTGTTTCTTCTCCTTGCGTGTTCCGTACTTTATATATTCATACTTTTCTTCAGGACGGATTCAGTCCTGGGCATCAGGATAGGGAAGAGCAAGGGGGCGGTTCAGCGGGAATTCGAGCGGCTTGCGATAAAAAAACTTGATGAGGGCGACGGGTATATTGTCTATGAGAAGATGCCGGGCGATATAAAGCATGTGAAAAATGTGAAGATGTCCTTTTCCCCGGACAACAAGCTTACCAAATTCGAGGTATGGTTTGCCAAAAGGGCGAAAGAAATAGTGAACGAAGGCGTTGACGATGAGATTTTTTATAAAAAGCAAGGCGATTCTTCCGCTGATTTCGACCTTTACTTCTATGTAAGGGACGAGCTTTCCAAAATTCACGGCGAACCTCATATCGAATCGATATCAATGGAAAAAGGCTGGGCGGCGTGTAAATGGTACCTTAAAAAAACCAATGTGATATTCGGGGTAAACGGGGATATGTGCGGGTTAAGCTGTTATAATCCGAAGAACACGCCCCAGAAACTGATAATAAACGAATTTGAAGAATAAATATCCCGCCTTTTGATTTTTCATTTCTTTTATCGTTGACGTTTTTATAAGCGGTTTGATAACATTAAAATCTTCAATTTCTATCTAAAAGGGAGATAGTAAATATGATAGAGCGATATACCGGGCCCGAAATGGCGAAAATCTGGTCTCAGGACAACAAGTTCGGCACATGGCTTAAGATAGAAGTGCTTGCGTGCGAAAAAATGGCGGAACTCGGCATTATACCCAAAAAAGACCTTGCCCTGATAAAGAAAAAAGCGGGTTTTAGCGCGAAAAGAATCGATGAGATAGAAAAGACAGTAAACCACGATGTGATAGCTTTTCTTACCTCCGTAGCCGAACATGTCGGACCCGCGTCGAGGCACATACATTACGGGATGACATCTTCCGATGTGTTGGACACATCCCTTTCCGTCCTGATGAGGGAAGCGGCGGATTTGCTGCTGGGCAAGCTCGGTGTCCTGATTAATGAGACGAAAAAGAAATCATTGAAATATAAATTTACACCCATGATAGGCCGTTCTCACGGAGTACATGCCGAGCCGGTGACTTTCGGGCTTAAGATGGGGTTGATGTTTACCGAACTCAAGAGGGTTTGCGAGAGGCTTAAGGCTTCCAGAGAAATTGTTTCCGTTGTAAAAATTTCCGGCGCGGTCGGGACGCACGCGCATCTTCCGGCGTCTGTCGAAAGTTATGTCGCAAAAAAACTCGGGATGAAGCCCGCGGCGATATCCACCCAGATTATACAGAGGGACAGGCACGCGGACTTTCTGAATTCAATAGCCCTTGCCGGTGCCGTCCTTGAAAAATGGGCCCTGGAACTTAGGAATCTCCAGAGAACCGAAATATATGAGGTGGAGGAATATTTCGCCAAAGGGCAGAAAGGCTCTTCGGCTATGCCGCATAAACGCAATCCCATTACCTGCGAAAGGATATGCGGCCTTGCCAGGGTTCTCCGGTCGAACGCCATGGCGGGCCTTGAAAACGTGGCGCTCTGGCACGAGAGGGATATAACCCATTCTTCCGTCGAGCGGATTATTATTCCGGACAGCACAATACTGCTCGATTATATGCTTTCGCTGATGATTAAGATCATCAAAAACCTGAATGTTTATCCCGTAAATATGATGAATAATATATTCAGGACCAAAGGGCTGGTATTTTCGCAGCGTGTGATGCTGGAGCTCACGCGCAAGGGAATATCAAGGGAAAAAGCCTATAAGATTGTCCAGAGGAATGCTATGGAAGTATGGAAAACAGGTCGGGATTTCAAAGAGCTCCTTATGCGCGACGAAGAATTAAAAACACTGATGAAACCCGGAGAGATCGAGAGATGTTTTGATTTGAAATATTATTTCAGAGATGTGAACAGGATGTTCAAAGCTGCGGGATTAACAGCCAAATAGAAGGTAAAAGATATGTTTCTTGCCAGAGTATATGTGACTTTGAAAAAAAGCGTTCTTGATCCGCAGGGAGTGACAGTAAAACATGCCCTGGATTCCCTGGGATACCGGCAGGTGGATGATGTCCGGCTGGGCAAGTATATGGAAATCAAAATTAACAGCGGCGACAGGCAGAAAGCCGAAGGTTTATTGAAGGAAATGTGCGAGAAGCTTTTGATAAATCCCGTTATAGAAGAGTTCCGGTACGACCTGGAACAGAAATAATAATCCTCCCAGAGGAAATCTGATGAAATTCGGAGTGGTAGTTTTTCCTGGTTCAAACTGTGACCATGATTGTCATTATGTGTTGAATGATGTGCTGAATGTCAGGACCGAGTATATCTGGCACAAACAGGATGAAATAAGCGGTTACGACTGTATTGTCCTGCCGGGGGGCTTTTCATACGGCGATTATCTCAGGACCGGCGCCATCGCCAGGTTTTCACCCGTGATGAAGTCGCTGTTGGAATACGCGAAAAAAGGCGGATTGGTGATAGGCATATGCAACGGTTTCCAGATTCTTCTGGAATCGGGCCTTCTGCCCGGCGCCATGTTAAGGAACACATCCCTTTCATTTGTCTGCAGAGATGTCTTTCTTAAAGTGGAAAACGGCGGGATACCGTTTACATCCTGCTGTAAAAAAGAAGTGCTGAAGATTCCCGTGGCCCACGGCGAGGGGAATTACTATGCCGATAAAAAAACAATAAAGATGCT